>JAHJRK010000568.1 GCA_018830925.1 Pseudomonadota bacterium | reverse complement strand
TGAAGAGGCAAAACCATGAAGAAGAAAAATATCCCGCCCCGTTCCGGGGTACTCCAGATAATGATAATTTACATCGTCTATCATTATAAATTTATCCTCAGGCGCCTTTCCTAAAATTTCACCTTTTGGAATTGTTTTTACAAAAAGGCCGCAACCTGAGACGGCAACAAAAAGAAATATAGCCAGAAAACAGAAACCGGTTGTCTTAAAAAATATCTTATTTTTTGTCATATTTTTCCCTTTACCTGTTAAAGATCTTTTAACAAAATATTAGACGGGGACTTCTCAATGGTATCTGCAAAAGCCTTCAATTTTTCGGACAGGGCATTGAAGGATTCTGATCGGGCTGTGGGGATGGAGTCGATCCCTTTGGTTTCCAGGGCCATCAGGATAAACGCGATACTGAAATCATTAATATCACGAGCAGGTTGATAAGCCGGCTCTCCGTTGTTCTCCGATGTGGTGTCTGATACCAGGCCGCATCCGGCAAGGGCATAAAGGATCTCCTGAACAAGACGGATAGGAAGATCAAGGGCGGTGCAGATTGAAGATACGGTCATGGGTTTGTCACCACGGATGAAATTCATGACAAGCAGGTGGGTGACCTGCAAACTCAGAAGTTTCCTGAATAAGGGGCTGATCTTTTTTCTGTCCGGCTCCAACTCGTACTCATCAACACTCTGGTATGCAAAAGATATCTCGGCGCCGAAGAGCATGATGAACCAGCTGATCTGCAGCCAAATCAGGAAAAGAGGAAGAGCGGCGAAACTGCCGTAAATCGCGTTGTTTTTGGCTACTCCGAGCTGGAAAACAATATAAAACTTCTGAACAATAACGAAGATCGTTCCGGCAGCAATGCCTGCGATAAGGCCTGAAAGAAAGTGGACTTTTTTGTTGGGCATGAAAATATAGACAAAAGCAAAGAGTATCCAGATGAAACAATATGGAAGAGTTTTGATAATGAGCGTTACGAGCGGACTGAATACGCCCAGCAAGGCAATCTTATTGGTTATTTGTGTAAGGTTGGTGGCTATCAATACCGTGACACTGCTGGACATGATCAAAAGCAGAGGGCCTATAAGAATTATGGAGAGATAATCACTGAATTTTCTGCCCAGAGAGCGGGCTTTTTTTACTCCCCAGATATCATTGAAGGATTCTTCGATCTGGCTTAGAACATTTATGACCGCCCAGAGGAGAACAACAACTCCCACACCGGCTATTACTCCACCCCTGGTGTTGTTCAGCATATTCCGGGAGAACCCGATTATCTGCGAGATCATCACTTCCTGACCGGAAAATTTCTCCATAATCTGCATCTCAAGGTGCTTCTGGAGTCCGAATCCCTTGGCAATTGCAAAGGCCATTGCCACAACCGGAACAACTGAGAGCAGAGAGTAGAATGTCAGTGCCGAAGCCCGAAGCGGACATTTATCTTCTCCAAATTGTTTTACTGCAATAATAAAAACCCGCAGATATTTGGTGAGAAACCGCCTCCCTTTCGAAAGATCCTTAAGACGTATTCTCCAGATGTCTTCTTTTATAAATCCTGTTAAATCAAATACCGTGCGCAAATGACCTTTCATGAATCATTTCCTCCTGCATGTCGTTTGTAGCCTCATACATTCCCGCGCCGTTCACTTATTTCAGGTTGAGACCAACGCGTGCCGCGCTCATCCCTTCAGGTTTTTCCTGAGAAATCAACTCTGCTTCTACCAGAAATATTCTTTCCGGTTTAATCTGCTGCGATTTTAACAGGCAGCTTTTAACCTGCTGAGCACGCTGTTCCGCCAGCATTTTCAGATCGCTGTCTGTTACCTTGATATGTTCTACAATCAGCTTTTTCATCTCCTGGGCAGGAAGCAATAATGGCTGCCCCAGGGCATTCAACGGTTTTGGAAACGTTTCTGCCATATATGCCTCTTTCAAATAAGCTTCGTACTCACCGGGCTCAATTGTTAATTCATCCACCGCAACCGCCGGCTGGCCCTTTTTCAGCATGACCATGAATTTCTGCGCCTTCATCTTTTTTTCGAAGAAATGCTGAATAAGACCCTGCCGGTCTTTTTCCCTGTCACCATAGCCCTTTATCTCCAGATTTAAGGTCGGTTTATCAGTCATTATCTGGAGAAGAACCTGGAATTTCTGTTCATACTGTGCGGGGAGATCCGCCATTCCGTATTCAAACTCAACATTGCCGAGCTGGTCGGCGCCGGGATACAATGAAGCAAGAAGCGAAAAAGGAGCTGTTGCAGCCTTTGTGATAAGATTGACAAGTATCTTTACAATGACTTTCCACACACTGAACTCAGGATCATCTGTTCTGCCTGCGACAGGGAGATTAAGATTGATCTTGCCGTGACGGTCTTTCAGGAGTGAAACCGCAAATTTAACCGGGAGACTGGTTGCATCAGGGCTGTCAACAGAGTCTCCGAAGGTAAACTGATCGATAAAAACATCATTCTGAGAATCAAGTTTATTCTTGTCGATAAGATATTTCAGGTCAAGAGTGAGTTTTCCCTTGTGTATTGTATATCCCACGAATTTTCCCATATACGGAGACGCACGGCTTAAGTCTATGTCTTTGAAACTCGTATACAGATCTACAAAAAGGTCGTCTTTCAGGGGATTGATCCTCCCTTTAACCACAAACGGGGAAGTGTTTTCGAGCCGGCCTGATAATTCAACCTTCGCAGTTTCCGCATCCTTCGATGTCAGACCTAAAATCGATCCATGGATATCGGCAAGCTCCGTTGAATAGTGGGGGTTAATGCTTCTGTCAATAAACCTGATGTTGCCGTTATTCACAGAAACCCTTTCAATCAGTATCTTTCCGACACTTTTTTTCTCTTCAACCTTCTCAGGAATCAGGTTGCCCTCATCCGGTTTGACTACGGTACTCAGGTTGAGCTTTCCATCGGGGTTTACGATTACACTGGCAAATAAATCCTTAAGAGCTATCTCTTTAATATCGACATAAACCGGATTAAAACCGGCATCCAGGTTATTTATATTCAGAGCTTTCCACCTGATAAAATCATCCTTGCGCTCTTTGTCCACCGAAGCAAAATCGGAAAGTGACGCATTTCCTTTGTATGAAACCTGAATCTCTTTTTTATCATCTTGTTTCAGCGCAACC
>JAHJRK010000567.1 GCA_018830925.1 Pseudomonadota bacterium | reverse complement strand
CATCCAGAACCGCATCACCAGACCTGGGGTCAAGGAGCAGAGTCACAATCTGCGCGGCTTCATCCTGAACCTGGAATTGGCCGTTTTTAAAAGTTTCCATCTCATGGATACTCTTATTGGGGTTTGAGAAAGAGAGACCTTCAGGAGAAAAGGCTGTCAACCTGATATTCCTGACATCGGATTCAATGCGATTGGCGAGGTCCTGACGGTTTGTTTTAAGCGTGTTGGCCCGTACAGAAATAGAAGGAATCTCATTGATGGCATCACACAGCTCAATGGTTTGGCTTCTCCCGAGAAATTTAATCCATCTTTTTACCATCCACTTCGGAAAAGATTTATTAACCGAGATGGCATATTCAGGCTCTTCCACTATATCAGGATATGGCAGTGTTTCAAGCTCCCTGGATGCTTTCCGCAATATAGCGTTTACATATCCTGCACCACGTTTATCTGCCGAATGTTTGGCCATTTCAACAGAAGTGTTTACTGCCGCAGAAACAGGTATCCTGTCTAAATAAATAATCTGAAAAAGGCCGATGCGCAGAATATTCAAGACTTCAGGCTTTGTTTTATTGACAGGCAGTTTGGAAAGATGACTTATTATCCAATCGAGCCTGCCCTTCCACCTGAGAACACCGTATACGAGGGCGTTAAAGAGAGCTCTTTCTCGATTGGAAATATTATGATCCTTATGAAATTCCTCCAGAAGGCTATCGAGAGTCTTGTTGCTATTATCGAGCTTGTTTAAGATATGAAGCGCCAGGCTTCGGGCATCATCCATAATTTAAAATCAGCATAGAATGGTCCCCCGAGAAACACCGCATCCGCGAAGATAATCTTTTATGGAAAGACGTTTTCCGGATTCTTCCTGTATCTCCTTGATTGATAAAAGATATTTTCCGGTTGCGATGTACAATTTATCCCGTGTTTCACCGGTAACAGTCCCGGGATCTCCTTTTGAATCGATAAAGACCACATCGGAAGCAAATATTTTTAACCGTCTTCCTCCGATAAAAGTGAATGCTCCGGGCCATGGTGTCATACCGCGAATAAATGCTTCTATCTCCTCAGCAGGTTTTGACCAGTCTATAAGGCCGTCTTTTTTCTTAAGCAAGGGAGCATAAGTGGAAAGGGAATTGTCCTGCGATACAGGTTTTACACTGTTTGTGCAAATACCCGATAGAGTCAGTATCAGAAGATCTCCTGCTATCCGGGACAGACGGTCATGCAGTGAAGAGGAGGTTTCTTTGGAGTAAATATCTGTTTTGGCGGACAACAGAATATCGCCAGTATCGAGACCTTCGTCCATCAGCATGGCTGTTACGCCGGTCTCTTTTTCCATATTTATTATGGCCCACTGAATTGGCGCAGGACCGCGGTATTTCGGGAGAAGGGAAGCATGCAGGTTTATTGCGCCCTTTTTGGGAATTGAGAGGACTTCTTTCGGCAGGATATGTCCGAAAGCAACTACAACAAATATATCAGGAGAAAGGGCCGCGGCTTTTTCATAAAATTCGGGAGTCCTGACAGATAACGGCTGGAGAATATCATACCCCAGCTCAAGAGCGGCCTCTTTCATCGGAGAAAACAGTATCTTTTGGCCTCTTCCTCTTGGACGGTCCGGCTGTGTTACAACAAGGGCAACCTCATGGCCGGAATTATGCAGGGCTTTTAATGATGGGACGGCAAAGTCCGGAGTACCCATAAATATGATTCTTTGCCTATTTTTCATCTTGCTTCAGTTTTTTTTTGATGTGCCTTTTATAGAGTTCACGTTTTAAAGCGCTTATCCGGTCAATAAATAATATTCCGTTTAAATGATCTATTTCATGCTGCAGAACAATTGCAAGATATTCTTCCGCTTCTATCTTTACAGGTTTTCCCTCCCTGTCAAGTGCTTCAATTATCAGGGATGCCGACCGTTTTACATCAGACCTGAAATCCAGCACGCTCAAGCAGCCTTCATTCTCGGAAACGGTTTCTCCGCAGGCTTCAATTATTTTAGGATTCAATAGAACTGTCAGTGAGTTCCGGTCTTGATCGTAAGAAGGATCATAAACGAGTACACTTTTATCGCATCCTATCTGGATCGATGCAAGACCGATTCCTGGCGCATTGTACATTGTCTCAATCATGTCATCTATCGTTTTCTGAAGAGCGCCGTCAATATTCACCACAGGTTTTGCGGTTTTTTTAAGGAATTTATCCGGATATGTAAGTATATCGAGAAGCGCCATAATTAAACTCCGGTGTCTATTATTTTGTCTGAATTTTTGAAATATCCTATATTTACACCTGTTATCATTGCCGAAACAAGACCGGTTATGATTACCGGAAGTATTTGTATTACGTGATTTGTCAGAGTATAGCCTGCCGCGTTCTTTGCGGAAACTCCAAAAAGAGACATTGCAAAAATACCGCCTGCTTCCCAGAGACCCCAGTAACCGGGAGCGGAGGGAAGAGCTATAAAGAAACAGACTATAATCATAACCGCGGTTAGTTCCGTGAATGAGAGATTGATTCCCGGGCAGCCGAGTGCAAGCAGGTAATATGAAAGAGCAGTAAGGATCCAGACTGCCAGGGTGTAGCAGGATGATATCAATATTGTCCGGGGGCGCCTTATCAGCAAAAAACCGTTTGAAAAATTATCAAGTACGCGCAGCGCGGGAAGAGAAATTTTATCTTCGACCTTCTTTCTGAAAGATGAACCTGCAAAGAAAAAAATAAGAGGCAGTTTCATTACAACAAACCCAATGAATTTTCTTGTTTTGCCGAAAAAAAGAAATAAACTGCCCGCGACAAGTATTGCGCCTGTTCCGGCTATATTTTTACCAGCTGTAATAAGATCTGTGTTGTTTAATCGGTAGCCTCCGAAATCAACAACAAGGTCAGGGTCAATTTTTATGCCAGCCATTATGATTGTAAAAAGAATGAATAAAAAAATAATATCGAATATCCGTTCAACAGCAACGGTGGCTATTCCTGTCGAAAAAGGTATATTTTCATTTTTCTTCAGGATGGCCGGCCTTGCCGCCTCCCCGATTCTTCCCGGAAGTATGCAGTTTAGCATAAAGCCAATCATGAGGGGATGAAAGGCCTGTATAAAGCTTATTTTTCGGACAGGTTCGAGTATTGACTGCCATCTTAATGCCCTTATGACAAAAGTTGAAAGGCTTACTGCGACAGCCGGAATTATCCATAAATAGTTTATGGAAGAAAGGTATATTAAAAGATCATCAAGGGGAATATTTCTGAAAGCAAAGTATAATGCCGCAACAGAGATTGCGGTTCCCAGGAAAAGGGAGATGGTTGTATTTCTGTTCATTATATTTTTTTTGCTTACAGAGATAATATCCTTCGCGCCTTATCAATATCTTTCTTTATCTGTTCAGAAAGCTCATTAATATCGGCAAATTTCAATTCATCCCTTATCCTGCTGACGAAATTCACTCTGATATTACGGTCATATATGTTTTTATTGAAATCGAGAATATGAACTTCAACAGTAAAAATTTTATCCTCAAATGTAGGACTGTACCCGATATTGGCCACACCCATATATTTGGATTCCATGCATTCGACGGTTACCGCGTAAACTCCTGTCTTGGGACAAAGTTCATCATGCAGTTTTATATTTGCAGTAGGAAATCCGAGAAGTCTGCCGCCCCTGTTGCGGCCGGTCATAATTGTTCCCCTTATCTGATAATATCGGCCAAGGAGCTGCTGTGCTTCTGCAATTTTTCCTTCGGTTACCAGTTCACGTATTTTTGTGCTGCTGATCCGCCCCTGTGTGTTATTTGAAATCGGTATCCAGTTGGCTACTATTACTTCAAAGCCATATTCCTTTGCGCATCTCTTTAAAAATTCGAGATTCCCTTCACGGTTTTTCCCGAAAGTGTAGTCTTTCCCGACAACAATTGCTTTCATTCCAATTCGTTTAACAAGAAGATCCCTTACAAAATCAGTTGCCGATATTGATGCAAAATCAAGGGTAAAAGGAACGCAGATTAAAACGTCGATACCTGTTTTTTCAATCAGTTCTATCTTAAGTTCATGCACGGTGATAAGGGGGGGATGTCCGTTTTGTTTTAACACTCTCACGGGATGAGGGTTAAATGTCATGGCAACCGAAGTTCCGTTTATTGCATCCGCCTTTTCAATAACTTCATGGAAAAGAGCCTGGTGTCCTATATGAACACCATCAAAATTACCTATGGTTATTACCGCGTTATCAAATGGTTTTGTAATTGATTCAATATTATCTATAAGTTTCATTATTAAATTTCCGGGAGCAAATATGATAAACTCGTAAAAAGTAATATGTGAAAGGATTTGAGATTTTTAGGAAATTCACAAAAAGCTCATTAAGAGAACATATTCAAACTTTTACGAGACTATCAAATATAATAGGCTTGACAATTTATCAAAAAAAAATTAATTATCCTAACTTCAAATTTAAAGCAATATTTTATTTGCGTGCCGAAGTGGCGGAACTGGTAGACGCGCTAGGTTCAGGGTCTAGTGGAGAGTTCTCCATCGGGGTTCAAGTCCCCGCTTCGGCACCACAATTTTTTTACCACCCACCGTTTTTCGCATTTGAACCTAAACATATAGTGAATTTAAAACAGACACTATTTCCTGCGGTCGAATCCGCCTCAGGCGGACTGCTTATTGCGGCGGAAAGCTTTAATTGATTGAGACTTTTATCAAGGCGGGGAGCAGGAAATCATAAAAGAGGGTAAACGCGACCGGGTAATTATTTTTCCATGGCGGAGCGAACCATCTGCGCAAAGCTGACGTTTCCATATGTCACAAATTTCACCAATTT
>JAHJRK010000566.1 GCA_018830925.1 Pseudomonadota bacterium | reverse complement strand
CTCTCCCAATCATGCATAGGTTCATCCTCCGATTTGCTCTTTCGAGACTTTCCCGGAGGGTGAGCCTATATCATTTTACGCCGGATCGGTAGAACCTCTCCGGGTCCTCCACCAGAGGTGGAGGGTTTAGATCAAAACTAAGGCAAACAAGCATTCGCTGTTAGCTAATCCTCTGGCCTAACCCTCCAGCAAGTCTTTCACAGGGGGACACACTGCATGAATAATTTCTAAGCTGGGGGGAGCGGTATCGTAGTTGCGTAGCTCCTTATTTGAACAGCTGTATAACATATTGCCATGAGAAAACTCACACAGGTCCAAACATTATTTTTGAAATACCGAAATACATAAATTGGCACGATCCCAAAAACCGACAAAGCAATTGGTGTAAAAATAAATACATCATAGAGATCTGTATGGAGAACAACAGCGTTTGAGAATATAAAGGCATAAAGGAGGTAAGTCCCAAAAAAACTGAACAATATTGGAAAGATGCTATTGGGTTTTTTAAATTGTTGATATAAAATAAAAATGACAGCAACAACTCCTACAATAAACAAAGCTTTCCAAGATAGGAAATCGCCAAGACTACCAAGTGTGGGGTATTTCATAGACGGATGTCGGCTAAATAAAAGATCCCAATGCGTGTTATAGTGAAGCGTCGAGCCATCGAATCCTGTTCTAACGACCGCGCCAGAACCTAATATTTCAACACCCGGATGATAGCGTTTAGCTAATACACTTTGACATAGACCTAATATAACAACCAGAGATCCGGCTAAAATTGATGTCAAAATAATCATTTTCTTTTTTACAGATTCTGTATCCATAAAATGCATAGCAATTAGCAAGGAGGCTATCGATAATGTTGCTGCAACACGTTCAGAAAGCATCATTAAAAAAATTAAAGCGAATAAAAAAACAACACTTTTTTTGGAGCGAATGAATTGTTTACTTAAAAAGTAATCCATGAAAAACAAAAAAGGTAAGAAAAATATCAAAAATAAACTTTGCGGAGATGGAAACCAATAAAAAAAAATGTTTTGGGGAAACGTCTGAAAAACAATAAGACATGACAGGGCTATTGCAATATTTCCATTATAATTGTCTGGATTGGATTTTTCAGCCATCCTCCAACTCAATAAAGATAGAAAAATAGCGCCGATCATTACAATAATTTGATTAGATAAAGCCAACAAAAAAATATTAGAATGCCCAGTAACAATATAATTTATTTTTTGTAGTAAATATGGAGCCAGCAGAGTGACACCTGCGTTGTAATAATAAGGCTCAGGATGCCATGTTCTTGATATATCATAACCATTATAATAAAGACCGCCATGCTTAAGATATCCCTCTCGAATCCAGGTTTCTATAAAGTTTTGCATCATTGGAAGAAAGCTATGCGCTTTTTCCACTTCTGCAATAGTATTCGAGTGGACAGTTAAGTTAAGCGCAATAAAAATTAAAATACTAGTAGAAATAAATATAATATTCGCATTGAAAACTCCTGGTTTTTTACAGTATGCAAACAAGGCCGCTATTTGTTGTCTCATGGGTTACCTCTGCTTTCCATCGTTTAATCTCTCAGGGTAAATTCCCCGAAGCTTGCTTTATTTCTTGCTGTCTTGGATACCCCGAAGCTTGCTACGGGGAGGTTTATTACCCTTAATCCATCATCCCTGACCGTAAGAGCATCTATAGCTCCTGAAATGGGTACTATCCCCTTATTCATAATCTACCCTCCGAATCTACAACTCACATAAATAATCCCCAATCTATGGGCAGATCGTCCGCTTTATGGCACCGGCTGTTTGGTCTATATGCATCTCACCCATTCCCACCCACAATGGCAACCGTAGCAGACAATCAGATACCGATATAGTATTTATCATCGTCCCACACACCCGACCATATCGCATTCCAGCTAATGAGCTGTGCAACGGCACATAGTGAAAAACCGTATTCACGCCCTGCTCCTGTAAACGGTCAATCAACTCGTTGCGCTTCTCCAAAGATTGCAGCAGGATATAATACATGTGCGCGTTATGTCGGCAGTCTTCAGGAATGATGGGCCGGCGCAGCACACCGGCAGTCTCCAAAGGGGCCAACACTTCATGGTAATGCTTCCAGATTGCCAGTCGCTTTTCTGTGATGGCCTCGGCTACTTCCATCTGCGCCCAAAGAAAAGCTGCTGTGATTTCACCGGGCAAGTACGAAGAACCTATATCGACCCACGTGTATTTATCAACCTGTCCGCGAAAAAGCTGGCTTCGATTCGTACCCTTCTCCCGGATGATCTCTGCGCGTTCGGCAAAGTGTTCGTCGTTGACCAGCAGAGCGCCGCCCTCGCCCGCGATGATGTTCTTGGTCTCATGGAATGAATAAGCGCCAAGATGCCCAATCGAACCCAACGGCCGCCCTTTATAGGTGGACATGATGCCCTGCGCTGCATCTTCAATTACAAGCAGGTTATGACGCTTTGCGATGTCCATGATGACATCCATTTCACAAGCCACACCGGCGTAATGAACTGGTACGATGGCTTTGGTGCGAGACGTTATGGCCTTCTCGATCAGCGTCTCATCAATGTTGAGCGTATCCGGACGGATATCGACAAATACCGGGACACCACCTCGCAACACAAAGGCATTGGCTGTCGAAACGAAGGTGTATGACGGCATGATGACTTCGTCACCGGACTGGATATCCGCCAAAAGCGCCCCCGTCTCGAGCGCCGCCGTGCAGGAATGGGTGAGCAGCGCCTTGTGCGCACCTGTGAGCGCCTCCAACCACATATTACACTTCTTGGTAAAGTTTCCATCCCCGGAAAGATGGCTGTTGGCGTGTGCCTGGGCAATATACGATAGCTCACGGCCGGTCATATAGGGTTTATTAAACGGGATAAACTCCATGCTCAGCCTCTCAATCGTTTGTACCAGTTTTTTCAATCTTTGTGGCTACCACCAGCCTCGAACCGCCAAAGGGAAATGAAACACCCATCCGAATCAACCAAAGCTCCAAGCGCAAAAATCCCTCAAAGATTCGGTTCAATAGCGGATGAATTTGCGATTCTGCCTGTGGGACGAAGCTCTCGGACTTGTTTCGCTGCAATAGCCTGGAGATCAACATGAACGGCAACAAGCTTATGACGAAGGAGGTACTTCGCATAATGGTGAAACCAGCAAGCACCACCTTGTCATGCAGTTCCTGTGCGGTATAGCGCCGGATATGGCACGAATATTCGTCTACCGAACTCCACAGCCACCGATGTTGCGGCGCCGTGAGCAGCAACAAGCCGCCAGGCTTCAATGCTTGATGCATTTGCTTTAGCACCGTCTCATCCTCCGCAACGTGTTCAAGTAAATCGAACGCCCCAATGGCGTCAAATTCAGCGACAAATGGGATCTGTCTCGCGTCCATCTGCATGAATTCCCCACCCTCGATTCTATCAACCGCGAAGGCTAACCCTTCAGGATATATCTCGCTGCCGACAAGATGAATTTTCGGAAAGTTGCGAGCGATGCCCTGCAACACAAACCCCGTACCGCATCCGATCTCCATGAATGAAGAGACTCTTGCGCCGTATTTTCCAAGGGCCCAGATGATCAGGGCATTACGCGCGCGAAACCAGAAATGACTCGCCTCCAGTTCCGCAAGTGGCCCAAAATAAGAAGCCTTGAAGCCGCTGTTGTTTTGCGCCAATTCAGGCGCAAAAACCGGCACCGTGCCGCTTCTTTCAGGCTGCCACCCACAGTTCGGACAATGCCAATTAATGCTTTCAAATGCTTTGGAGCAATGGAGACACAGTTTCATAAGTGCTGCACGTGTGCAATTGAGATGACCTGCGTTCTGAAAACCCAGTATTTTTGGGCCAAGAAAAGCAGCAAAGCAAATACCAGGATGGCGATCGCCTGCACGACCAGATGAGGATAGCCGAGATATCCGCTGAAGAATTTGAGCACGGCGACATTCAAGACATAACAACCAATATATGAAATCAGGTATCTGACAGCAGAAGCAGAAATACGCCCCTTATGGTTGAATGACCATTTTTTATTGAGATAAAACGCTAATCCGATGTAAATGGGATAGAAGATACTGATCGTCAAAACAGGGCTTACGCCAAGTGTTGTGAATAGGGCATAGAGCAAGAATCCGCAACCGTTCATAGCGGCGCCGACGACGACATAACGAATGAACTCTTTAGACAATTTCAAAATTAATTTCCATTTCACTGTACAAAATTGAACAGGGCTAATTTCATTCCAGAATGGCAATACCAAAACCTGTTTTCCCAAAACCATTTCCTGCATAAAGCATGTAACGCTTGTCTTTGTGATCGAAAACAAAAGGATACTCTATCATTTCAGAATCCCATCCATCCTGAGAAACATCAATGCCGGAAAGATGGTCAAGGCGGTCCCAATGTATCCCGTCCATAGATTCAGCATACCCTATACGATATGTCAGCCCGCGATGACAATACCACATCCTATAAGTATCGCCATCTTTCAGGACGCAAGGCTTGCAGATTGCGTATTCTTCAGGCCCTTTTGAATCTATGCAAATAATATCCGGACGTTGCCAGATAATTCCGTCCTTTGATTCAGCATATTTAATGATGTGCAACATATCCTTCTTTTCCGGGCCCCATTTGAGATTAGAACCGTACCACATGCGGTAAAGGCCGTCTTCTATCATTATCCAGGGATATGAGATGGTGTAAGGGTCGGTCTCGTCGAGGTTGATTATGGGAAACCGCGAATAGCGATGAAACCCTTTCTTGCCTTCCTCACTAATGGCAAGTCCAATAGCATTACGCCATGGGACTGTCACGGACAGATTCCATCCCATGTAATATAGATAGCGCTTCCCGCTAACTGGTAAGATGCAGCCAATGGAAGCACCTGAATCGTCTGGCATGCCAAGCTCTCCGGGCATCAGCACTGGTTCTTCAGCGACTTCGATAACCAGGGTCGGGTTGTTAATATCAACTACAATATAGCCGATACTGGATTGGTTCTGGTCGTTTCTGGTGCTGAAGTAGATGCGGTATAAATCGCCGGCCACAAGCTCTGCCACAGGATTTGCCGCATATGTCCGCGCCCAGGCCAATGTTCCGGAAGGCTTATAAATGCGACCTAACTTGCGCCACTTCATAATTTTTTCGTAGCCTCCATGACTTTCATAAACGTCAGACTGTCATTGCCGAAACATTTTGCCTCCGGCTGCACATAGACACTGCCTTTCTTGGTGTTCTGAGCAATAAATGCGCCTGCGCCTATAAAAGTCTCCGGTGCGATAATCACATGGTTAGAGATTGATACGTTGACACCCAAAAAAGAATAGTCTTCAATTTTTGCATCACCTGCTATTGTCGCATGGGAACTTAGCCAGACATGATCGCCAATCACGGTATTATCCCCGATTTGATTGCAAGACCACATGACCACATTGTTACCAATTGAAACATCCAGATTGATGCATTGGCCATCCAGGATAAAGCAGTTTTCACCGATATCCAAAGGCTCTAAGGAATAGGCTCGGCTGCTGATATAGTTAATAAAAGAGTAGCCCTTATTTTTTGCGGCCAGGTATTTATCTGCGCGTAAATGGTTCATTTGTTGAAAACCAAGAAGAATTAGCATTTTGTAATCATCTGGCGGAAAATGCCTCTCCACTTCTTCAAAAGGGACCAAGGGAAGCCCCTTATATGACTTCTCTTTGCAGTATGCCGCATCAACCGTGAATCCCAAGACCTGATGTTCGCTGTCATTTTTCAGGTAGCGGTAGGCGATATCCGCCCCGCGCCCGCAACCAAAAAGTATAACTTTGCTCATAAAATAACCCCCCTGTAACACCTTTAGCTTAGTCTGCTGCTCTGCGAATCACCTGGTCAAGCCAGTCATGCAGGCTGACCCCCTGTTTGGCTGCTGTTTCCTGGGCCATTTTTTTTGCATCCAGAGAAACACCTTCAAGCTGCCCATAGTAGCGAGTGCGCATAGTGCCTCCACGCCGCCCCTTGTGCGGCAGGTCGAGATTAAGTGGCGGCGACCCCTGATCTATGCGGAAGTCAATCACGTAAAAACAACTGCCCAATATCCAGCGAACCGCTACATCCCTGGCACATTCCGGAATAGTGTGAAGAGGTACTTTGTGACGGAATAACGGGTTGTTTACACAGACGATATCACCAAAAGTTGTTCCTTCAAGCCAAGGGGGTAATGATTCGTCACCGACGACGATCTTTCCCCCTTTTTTGGTAATGCGGGCGAATTCATTTAAAGATTTCTTTGGTTCTGAAAAATTATTGAACCCGCCGAAATGGAAAACCGCATCAAAAAAACCATCAGGGAAAGGAAGGTGTAAGGCATCGGATACAAAATAATGTGTTTCACAACCCAAACCGTTTTTTTCTCGATAAGAGTCAATAGTCTCTTTTGTCTTTATCACCATGTTGCGTGAGAGGTCCTGAAGGAAAAGAACCCCATTTAAGCTAAGCCGACGCCCGATACGAAAAGAATCACGTCCGGTACCGCACCCGATTTCAAGCACATATGATTCAGAGCGAAGGTTAAGAAGATCAACCATGCCATCTCTGACCTTATTTTCATCTTCATAAAGACTCGCAAATTGCCATTCTAAAGCATTATCATAAAATTCATTTGCTACCAGATCATATTCAGACTGAGTTTTTTTTTCCATCTCGCCAAGCTGTGAGGGATCAAGAAAAACCGGTATGCCATCTTTCACTGTAAAAGATAAACCTGAGGGACTCACAAACCGGCCCTCTCGTAGTTTATCTCCCTCATAAACTCCGGCTTCTAATGTCATGCATTTTTTTGTGTACGGACAAACATATTCATTGATTAGTTTTTTATGCATTTTAACCCTCCGAGCTCTTATTTTTTAGTCTGCGGCAAACAACTGTCCATACTTTTTGATGAATACCCCAAAACATATCGTCACAATATCCGATACAAAAATCATTAAAAAAAGGGGCTAATGTTTCTTGAATTTCTTCTTCGGAATCAAAGACACGGAATACCGTGCCGTTCCTTAATCCGTATGGGTCATTTGTGATCTCATAGTGGCCGTCAGGCAAAGGTCTTGCACCATTGAGGATATATGTATCGCTCATTGGCAAGGATGCGATAAAAAACCCACTTGTTTCAAGCACCCGCGCTATTTCAGCAAGGTTGTCGCTAAATGTGCTGCCAGGTTCGACGTAGTAGCATGAATGGCAGGCAAGTACGTATTGGAAAAAAGATTCATTATATGGGATGTGCGCATTAGTCCCTGTCTTAAGTTCGGCCTGAATACCTAATATTGCAAGGCGTTCCTGGACATGCCAGTTAATATCTTTCGATATTTCCACACCATGGATTTTCATGCCAAGGTTGCTGAGTAACGGCATGTTTCTCCCATCGCCATAACCAAGATCGAGGATACGCTTACCATTGTATTCATCTTTCGGCATGTGGAGTTCAGGGTATGTGCCCAGAAAGGCTCGAACGACAAATTCGACAGGGTATATAGCGTTAGATGTATCCGCAGTATATTTTTGAGAGTAGGATTTTTCGCTCAATGAATCTTTATAGCTTTTATTTTCTAAAATAATTGTAATCCTTTTTTGATAAATTCTTCTTTTCTGCTATTATTATTAAGTGGGCATAAGTCATAGTCAGCAACCTCAATAATACCATCGCCACATGACACATAGAATGTACTATCGGGAGTAACATCGAGAATCCTGCCTGGACCTTGTAGTTTCGTTGCTTGGTTTGTTATTGGATTACATCTATTAACAAGAAGCATCTTGTTTTTCAGAAAGGTATAAGCAGGAAAATAAGGTTTGGAATGTACACGGACAAGATTCCTAATCCTTTTAGTATTGTCTTTCCAGTCTATATGGTAATGTGAATCAATCTTTCCATAATAACTTCCCATTCCAATTGTTACCTGATCAATGGGTTCATAATTTTTTTTCAGTATGTCTGGCATAAAAGAAAATAAGTATTCGGCACTCAACTCCATACTCCTTCTATATAGCTCATAGCCTGTCTCATCTTGCAATATCGTGTACACTTTCTGAGCTACAATATGCCCGGTATCGATCCGACTGTCCATTTCATGAATAGTTATTCCAATTTCCTGCTCATTGTTTATGAGAGCCCATGCCGTAGGGAAAGGCCCTCTATAGTTAGGCAATTTGCCTGGATGAATATTGTAAGCACCATCTTGAGCTAACTTGAGAATCTCAATTGGGAGAATTTTTGCATAGTATCCGCATAGTATTATGGTTGGATTAAACTGTGTGAAGAGATTCAACACCTCTCTTTTATTAGTTGAAGTATCCAAAAAATCAATATTATTTATTTTGCAGTAGTCAATTACGTTTTCGTATCCGTAATATGAATCGCTTTCTTCAGAATATGTGACAACTTTATAGTTTGAGCTGTTAAAATAATGTATTATTTTTTTTAAAAATAATACACCAAAATGAGGACCCAAAAAAAAAAATAATCTTGCCTGGTTATCTGTTGTTTGCATTATGTATCCTCTTCACAATTGTATAGGGTCTATTTTTTGTTTCAATAAATATTCGAGAAATATACAATCCAACCAAGCCAATACAGAGTAAAATAAGACCACCTAATCCCCAAACCGAAACCATAACGGAAATCCAACCATCTAATATCCTTCCCGAAAATTTTAGAGTAAGAAGGTATAAAGCTACTATTGACGACATGATAAATATTCCGAACCCCAGAAAAAACACACCATAAAGCGGTCTTTCACTAAAAGACGTGACGCTGTCTAGAAGCATTCGCAAACGCTTGAGGAAAGAGTAGCTCGAATTACTGCGGCAAGCTTTTTCAAATAATAATGCGGTTTGGCTGAATCCTGTAAGTACCCATAGCCCGCCGATAGCAGTCATATGTTCTTTATGTCGGACTAATTCCATAACATATTGTTTCTTCATCAAACGGACTGTACTCTGGTTGGGTGGTATGTGTATTGGCAGCATGGTTTTTATAAGCCACCAGCCGAGTCTTCCGCCGACCCGCTTTGCAATACTGCCTTCCCGTTCTTTCTGAACACCATAGACAACATCATATCTGCCTTTTTGCATTTCTTCATAAAAGCGTGTCAACAGTTCCGGGGGTTCCTCAAGGTCGACATCGATAAGAAAAACAAGTTCACCTTTGGCATGTTCTAGACCGGTCATCATGGCCTTGTGGTGGCCAAAATTACGCGACAATTCAATTATATGCAGATGCGGATTTGTTTTCTGAATATTGAGAGTAACGTCGAGAGAAATATCCGGCGACCCGTCATCGACCAGGATAATCTCATAATCGTCCGTAAGTTTTCCCGCCTCCGCACAAACTCGTCGCACAAATTCTTCGATGTATGGCGCAGATTGATACAGAGTGGTCACAACAGAGAGTTTCATACAGTAATCATCCTCCGTATTCCATGATCAAGGCTTGTCTGTCAGTCTTGCCGTTGGCGTTTTTGGGCAGACGTTCTAGAAAGTGAAATTTCGCGGGCATCATGTATTTGGGAATAAGTCCTGCCAGTTCAGCGCGTAAGGCCCCCAGTTCGGGTGTCTTGTGGGCAGCTATAATGGCAATTATTTCGCCTTGGGCTTGCCTGTACAAAACTGCTGATTCATCCACGCCATGGCAAAGACATAAGGCGTGCTGAATCTCCTCCAGTTCGATGCGATAACCCATATGCTTAATTTGTAGATCCTTGCGGCCAACAAAATAGAGTTTGTTGTCATCAGGATTCAGCCGCACCAGATCCCCGGTGCGGTAAATGATTTCCCGATAGCTATTGTTCAATGGATTTTGAACGAAAGCCCGCTGGGTTATCTCTATCTGATTGTAATAACCTAAGCCGACACAAGGCCCGCTAAGGAAGAGTTCTCCAGTTTGCCCTGGTTCCACAGGCGCATTACCATCCAAAATGTATCCTGTAAAGTTAGGGATGAGTGAACCCATCGGCGGCAGACCTTCAAGATCATCGAAATCAGCCTCCATGACGCGATATGTGGAGCAGATGCAGGTGCATTCTGTCGGGCCGGAAACATTGTGGTATTCAATGTTTTTCCCCAGTGCATCCATCAAGGCCGAAAGCTTGACCTTGGGAAAACCCTCACCACCAAAGATAATCTTGCGCAGGCCGCCAAAATACTCCGGCGAGGTCACTTTCATAACCTGCGCAAAAAGCAGGAGAGATGGTACCGAAAACCAGACCGTACAGCTCATTTCCTTAAGACGTCTGGCCAGTGCTACGGGATTTAGAATGGTACTTTGCGCAAACGGAACGAGCTGGCCGCCTGTAAAAAATGTCGAAAATATGTCGAAAACCGAGTTGTCAAAATACACGGGGTTTAGGTGTGTATGTACGTCTTCAGGTGTAAAACCATACTGTGCTGCGGCCCACTGAATGAAGTGCAGCAGGTTGTCGTGGCTCATGACCGCACCTTTAGGCGTGCCGGTGGAACCGGAAGTAAACATGATGTAGGCAGGGTCGGATCCGCACACGGTGTGCATCTCCGGCAAGGGCTGATCTGAATACCCTTCACAGAACTCCGGGAGGTCACTGCCTTCTGGGCATATAAGATTGGTCGTGGCATCCAGGCGGGCAACCAGAGGTTTTTGGGAAAAGATAACTCCAGGTCGGCATTGCTCTATAATGCTTGCGATGCGGGAAGCTGGATTGCGCGGGTCCAAGGCAAAATATGGTGTCCCGATTTTCAGGGCAGCTAATACAAGGATATAAAAGGAAGTGCTTTTCTCAAGACAGAGTCCCACGCAATCGCCCTTGCGCAAACCCTGTTTCAAAAGAAAGCGGCCAGCCTGATTGGAAAACCGATCCAGTTCGTCGTATGTAACTCTATTGTTTAAATTAAAAGCGATGGCTGGTCGATTGACATATCGTTGAACAACCTCTTGGAAAAGTTGCGATGGGTTATAGTGATGTCCAAAATGCTTTCTGGTGGGGCTCATATGGTCAACCCTCCATCCAGTTCCAGCACTTTGCCATGAAAGTAATCGTTTTCATTTATGAACCGGATAGCACTCATGATATGTTTCGGTTGGCCTAACTTGCGTAAAGGCACTGATTTGCGAATATGGGCGATTTTGTCTTCATCCAGATTGGCATGAGTGGAGGGTGTATCGAAAAAACCCGGGGAAATGGCAGCGATACGAATACCCAAAGGACCAAGCTCCTTGGCCAAGGCCGCAGTCATGGCGTTGACCCCGGCTTTTGCCGCAGAATAAGCCGCTTGCCCGGCGTTGCCTGTGGCGCAAATTGAACTGATATTGACGATAACACCGGGACTCTTGGTGGCAACCATTTTCTGAGCGCAAAGGGCTGTCACATAAAAGCCAGCGCTGAGTGTAACTGACAACACCTTATTCCAAGCATCAAAATCATGGATCTGTAGTTTTCCTTTTTGAAAGCTGAGAAGCGGAGCATTGTAAATCAACCCGACATTGTTCACCACAAGGTTGAATGCACCTCGGATTGAATGTGCCTCATCAAGTACGGCCTGAACCTGGCCGCTGTTGGCAAGATCGCAGGTAATAAAGCGCCACAGATCGAGTTGATTACTCTCAATAGGTGAGGACTGTTGATCATTCAGATCAATACCTGTAACCCAATGCCCCTCACTCAGGAACTCCCGACATATGAAGGAGCCGAAGCTGCCGGAAGAACCGGTAATCAAGATATTTTGCTTTTTCTCGCTCATGGCATTTCCTCTATAGGTCGACGCTGTGTTCTTTGAGCACTTCCAGCAATCCGTTTAATGAAGTGATGCGTTGTATCTGCTCGCTGTTTAATTCAATCCCGAAAGTGGCCTGAACGGCTACAACCAGTTGCACGTAATGTAAAGAGTCCCAGCATTCCAGTTCGCTAAAAGTAACTCCCTTTGCAGCCAGAGAACTTTCATCCGTAAAAACATCTTCCAGTAGCTGCTTAATTTTTTCTTTACCCAATTAATTAAATCCTTTCGTAAATTAGTTGCGAAGCAGATTTTTCATGTAATGCGGCGCATTTTTGCCGCAGTTGAACAGCAAATCAAGAATGGAGACGCCATGGGTGAAGTCTCCCCAGAGCTGAGGGTATTCGGGGTAGCCTGTATAATCGAACCAGGTGAGCTTGATGCCACCTTCCGCAAATACTGTTTCATCAATATAATCACGGGCGGCTGGGCCGGAGATGTATTCGCGGCCGCCTGCTTTGACGCACAAATCGGTTATACGTTCGGACCTGCCATCGATCAGTTGATAATCCCAAGAGTTGCTGATAATGGTCTTTATGCCTAACTTCGAGCACACCCATTCAATGAGTGAGCGGTTGAGTTGCGACAGGTGCGAATACTCGGTTTGGAGGTAAAGTGGCTCAAGTTCCTGCGCTAGTGCATTGAAATGTTTTGCACGACGATAGTTCTGGTATAGCGACTTCCAATGCGACTTGGCCCAATCCACACCTTCAATTTCCGTTTCTCTAATGGTCTGGTGGTATTTGCCCTTCACCTTGACAGGAACGGTCAGCCACTGCAAACCTTGCGGGGTCTTGATCTGGTTGCGGTTGCGCCAGTCACGCCGGGTATATTGCATGTCGTCGTAAAGGATAAACTCATCAACGGCAGCTATCAAATCGAAATAGCCCTTCCAGGGGATGTAGTTGGACTGGACAATGGCGATTTTTTTTCGCTTTTCAGTCATAACGTTTGAGAGATCCCTTAACAAGCCAACCGGAATAAATCCTCGCAGTACGATAACAAACCTTACAGTGAGATTTTATATTCCCGGCGCCACAATTCAAACAGTACCAAGGCAAACAAGCGCTCACTGTTCGCCCGGCCTTTGGCCTGACCATCAAGCAAGCCTTTCACACACTTGCGGTTAAAGAGCGTATCATTTGATCCCAAAAGCGTTTCATGGAAGAATTGTTTCCATGGCCCCTTTTGCAGCCATGACCCGAGTGGAATGGAAAACCCCTGCTTACGCTGATGGTCGAATTCCATGGGCAGAAGGCGTTCCGCCAGCTTTTTCAGCAGCACTTTGCGGGAAGTCGGCGTGGCCTTCAGATACGACGGCACTTTACCGAAGGCAAACTCGATGATGCGGTAGTCCAGAAATGGTGCGCGGACTTCCAGCGAGTTCAGCATGCTGGTGCGGTCCACTTTAACAAGAATGTCCTCAGGCAAATAATTCTCGAAATCCATACGTGTAGCCCGCTGCAACAGATCAGCCGTCTGAGGGACGCGACCTTCACGGATTGCCTCGGCAACCGGCGACCAAGAATCTTGTCGAGCTATTAATCGACGACGCATGCCTTGATCGAAGCAAGAAGCAATAAGGGGCACACCCCTTTTTAGATCAACAGCCAGCCCCTGCAGCCAGTTGCGACCCTTGAAGCCTACGGGCAAAAGTGCACCCGCCGCCCTCGCCAGAGAAATCCGCACGCCTTGCGGAAACCCGCCCAGCCACCGCTGCATCCACAAAAGACGATCGTAGTGCCCATAACCACCGAATAGTTCATCCCCGCCATCGCCCCCCAAAACCACGGTGCAATGTTGACGCACCAGCTTACTGACGAGATATGTTGGAATCATCGACGAATCCACGATAGGCTCGTCAAACTGCCGGGCAAGCACAGGCAAAAGGTCAACAGTTACATCAGCGGCTTCCAATTCGACATGTTCCGTACCGAAGTGCCGGGCAATCAACCGGGCGTGGTCTGTTTCATCATACAGGCCATAACCTGGGAAACGGATGGTGAAGGTACTGACCTTCGCCGCCGCCCGCACCGCCATTGCCGTTACCAGGCTGGAATCCACCCCACCGCTGAGGAGCACACCCACCGGAACATCCGCTACCAATTGTCGTTGTACGGCATCTTCTAATAGGTTCTCCAGTGTATCGAGGAGCGACGTTTCATCGACCTGATCGGCCGCCACTGCGGCATCCATATCCGGCAAGTGCCAATAACGCCATACCCGTGATTGACCACTTTCCAAATCGAACAAGAGAGCGTGTGCAGGCGGCAGTTTATTCACTCCCTGCAGGATGCATCGGGCGCCAGGCACATATCCATAAGTCAGATAACAGTCCAAGGCATCCGGATCAACCCTCCGCGGAAAGTCTGGGGCTGCCATGAGAGCTTTCAACTCGGACGCGAAAGAAATGGATCGGTTTGCAATACGGTAAAACAAGGGCTTCTCGCCCGCCCGGTCACGGGCCAAGAAAAGACACCGCTTTTTTTGATCGTATATACCGAACGCGAACATACCGTTAAGATGCCGGATAAATTCTGTTCCCCATTCATGATACGCCGCAAGCACTACTTCCGTGTCGCTTGTTGAACGGAAAGCATGTCCCAAGGACTGCAATTCCTTTTTCAATTCAAGGTAATTATAGATTTCCCCGTTGAAGACGATACATATCTGGCCGGTCGCATCCAACATCGGCTGATGACCAGTAGGCGTCAGATCAATGATCGAAAGCCGCCGATGCGCCAAACCGATGCAGCCATCCGCCGACCACCACTCTCCGGCATCGTCCGGGCCACGGTGGCGCATGGCATCCCGGCCAGCAACAAGCCAGCGTCGATCAGCGACAGGGGTTTGAGATACTATGCCCATGATACCACACATAAAATAATCAACTCGCAGTGCATCTAAAAATTGGGTGTATGGCCAAGGATATTCTTTATGTGCAGAATTGATCGATCACAGAGTTTTTCACCAAATAGGACAAGACCCCATTTATAGATGTAATAATAAGGCGTACATCCAAAGCCAACCTCTGTCTCAAGCCTTTTTGCATATTGAAGGAATGGTCCGATTCCGCGCTTGCGCTGGATAGAAAGAAACGGATAAGAATATTTGGATAGATCCGTTCTGACAAGATTCGTAAGCCGAGTACCTCGACGATCATCAAGGTATTTTGTCACCTCGAAATACGACTTGGTAAAGTTAATCGAATTATCCTGTGACACCGTTCCCGGCGTATAGCGGCTCTTTTCTGCCGCAGAAGAACCAAACATAGGCTTATCATCCCGAAACGACTGCACGGCTTGGACAACAGGAAAATCGCAGTAAATAGACTCATGGTCAAGACATATCTGCGCCATCAGGTAAACTTGATAAAGCAGTGTGCCGTCTAATTCTGATGTTGAAACCTTAAATGCGTCATCTCTCGCAATTGTGAAGCCACAAATCGTAACACTTCTCTTGAAAAGCCATGCAACCGATTTTTCACCGAGAGGGAAAACCGTTTTAACGGGTAAATATCGAAACTGCTCAACACGGCCGTCGGGATGTTTGGATATATACGAGCGTAAAAAATACTTCTTGTCCTTATGTTCCGTAAGAAATGCGATAAATCGATCAAGCGCGCCATTAATAAAAAGATCGTCGTCGCCCATGAACATAACGAATTGCCCTTGCGCCATTTCAACGAGACGCCTCAGGTTACCATCGTATCCCAAGTTTGATGGGTTTTCCTTATACACTACTTTGTATTTTGAGACTTGCCTAAATTTATCGACAACATTTCGAACTTCTTCTCTGCGCGGAGCGGCATCTTCGCAAATAACAATTTCAACCAAATCAGAATTACAATCAATAGTGGACAACAACGTGGCAAGTTGTCCGGGGCGGTTGTAACTGGGAATGCAAATAGATAGAAGTATTTTATTGTCCGATTTCACTTTTTCGCCTCCACAAATAACGTGTCCTCGGGGCGATTATCTAAAAGCTCAATGTCGGGTACATTTCCGACACGGTAGTCATATTGTCTGATTGACTTGAATCCGATTTCCGATAATAGATTTGAAAGTAACTCAAGATCGTACATGTACTTATGTCTAGCGTAAAAACTACCTTTATCTTCAACAAAAAAGTATTTATCTAACGCCTCCTGCTTGCGGCCAGAGCTATACATTTTCATCGCATATGCGAGGTCAGGGACGCAGACCCTTATCACACCGCCGGGCTTCAATATTCGCAAACACTCCCGTAAGAAGCTTTCCGCTTCGCTGGGGCAGAGATGCTCCAAGAAGTGAGAAGAATAGACGAAATCTACAGATTCATTTTTAGAAGGGATGCCATAGGAAAGATTGGCATGGAAAAATGTGTTGCTGGCCAAAAGATGGCGGTATTCCGGCTCAGAGTAGTAACGGTTCGCTCCGCTCAACCGAAAAGCCAACCTATGAAATACTTCTGGAAGTGTGGCCACAAAGGCGTTCAAACTTCCATCAACATTTATCCAACCTGTAGTAACTGCCAAACCACATCCAAGATTGACTTTCACCATACCGCTTGTGGATTTTATTCTGAAACCGAGCTTGTAGCGCGACCAACCAAGTAATGTCGTAATTAATTCTATTAATCTTCGCATATCTGATTCCTTTTTGATAAGCCACATCCAACCATCTCACACTGGCGCGGTGAAATCGGGGATGGAACGCCTGGAATAGCGCGTACCGCATTCCGGACAACAGTAGTAATCCGGATCAACTTTCAGGCCGCCATGACACTCCGGGCAGACAAGCATCCGGTCTAAATCCACCTTTCGCTTTTTAGCGCAGTACCATTTTCTAATAGCCGCCATGGCTAACCCCCTAAAATCCTTCATATTCCTACGGGCGTCCAACTGGCCATCCTCAATCAGCCGCATCTCGGGATCAATAAACCAGTCGGTGGAGGTTTCAGGATTCATAATCTCATATTGAATCCTGTCTTTCCAAATGTACCTTATATGGAACAATTCAGGATTCCTGTAGAAAAATTTCCTCCATTGCGTATTTTTCTTGATCAGGTTGATTCCATTCAGAAAGCTATCGGGGCTGGCAGAAGACTTTTTGTGTATGCGTAATACACCTTCAACATCCATGATCTCGAGCAAATGCACATCGTAGGGAGACAATCTTTCAAAAATCGCGTTGGGCGTTTCGATGTAGCCAGCCTTGCCAACCCTTTGCAACTCCTTCATAAAGGCGGCCGGATCATGCATGTGTTCCAAAACATGAAATGCCAAGATGAAATCGAATGTCTTGTCCTTGAACGGCATCTTGCAGGCATCAGCCAGCACCGTGGGCCGATCCACAACTAAGGCCTCGTAGCGGTGTGTAGCGTCCACATACTTTTCAAGTAGGACATCTGCGGCGGGATGAGGGTTGCTGCCAGATCCTACATCCAGCACCAAGTCGCTCGCGCATAGCGGAAGTCTGATCTTTCTTAAAGACCAGAGGATGTTGTTCAATCTATAACTGGGCTTCATAGATAAGGGCCTCTGGGGATTGAGTACTATTTATTAGCGAATAATTCATATTTGATGAGTGCCGTCTTCTTGAGAGCTTTTAATACATACCTGGTAATTGAGCATCTTCTGCGCGATACTGTGAATATTGCCTACCACGATCTGCCCGGATCCGGTAAGCAAGATGGCCTTGAAGGCGTTGAAGGCGTGGCTCCCGATGCGGCCAGCCAGCGCTCCGGTGACGACGATCTTGAAGATTTCCATTCCCGGGATGCCTTCATAATAATAAGAAACTGCTTGATTCGGTCATCCACAGAATGTCCGTCCGTAAGAACCCGGCGCATTCCAGCACGGGCAATGCGCTTGCGCTCATCCGGATGGTCCCGAAGCCAAGCCGCCTTCTCCACTAGCTCCTCCGGGCTGGAAAAGAAGATCGCCTCCTCATTATTCTTGAACAAGCGCTGAAGATCGTTCGTTCTCTCACTGAGCAACAGTCGTCCACAGGCAGGTATCTCGAAGCATCGAGTCGTATAAGAATCCCTGTTCATTTTTGACATAAAACAGAGGCATAATTTTGCACCACATAGCGCCTTCATATAGTCGTCACCCGAGGGGCGGTGAATTACGCCAAAATAATCTGCCAAATCGCCAAGAACCTCTTTCGACCAGTAGCGATCTCCATACAACTTTACACTTATGCCGGTCTTCACAAGCGCCCGCAAATATCGTTCCCGGCCGTCATCCTCGTAATGCCCTGCAAAAACAACGTCGCAACTAAACCGAGATAGATCTGCTTCCGATAGCTGATAAGGGTGGTGCATTTCAGGAACATAGTACTGCATCCAAACATGGGCTTCTTTGGCTCCCATCTTATAAGCTTCGTCTACGTTTAATTGCTTTGAGTAAAATTGTACATCATAGGATGTAATACAACTATCGTACAAACGCCAAAATGCTGCAGAATGCCTTGGACAATTAGGCATGATTTTATAGGAAAAGGGATCATCATGTACATATGACACGGTAACAGCCCCTGTCTTCTTCTTGATCTCGCGAAGCGTCTTAGCGAGGATCTGCGTTCCCGACCAAATAAAGATAATATCTGGCTTCATATCAATTGCCTTGTGAAGCAACTCAGAATTAAGCTTAAGAATCGCAGGGCCACATATTGAGTATTTGTGCTGCAGTTTTCCAAGTAAGCCGGTAAAATAATGAGCCCATCTGAATGGGATAACCTGGCAGCCAAGTCGCTCTAAGGTTTTGCTACAGGCTTCTTCGTACATCTCATGTTGCCAAGCACCAGCAAACAATATTCGATACATTATATACTCCTTGATGGCATCGTAACAAGTTGGTTCTCTTCCGTTTCGAGTAGGTTGAGGGTCTGACATATTATTGCCATTATACTATTTCCGCACCTCATTCAGTTATCAGATACGTATCCACCTTTCAGGTATCTGACCGTTAAATCCCCATGAGGTAATACCGCCGCGTAATTTGATATTCGGTGCTATGATAATGCTGTTGTTGCCTCCCCCTAGCCATGCCCCCCACCAACTGAAGGTGCTGTTGGCAGTTATAAAGTGCCTGCATTGGGTCATAAGCCAAAGATCGGAGCAGCCGTTCTCATCACCACGATTATGATCCACGTAAGCCACACGTTCATCCGTGATATCCAGTAGACGCTTAGCTGCTGCAGGGTCGTCAGAAAAAAGGAAGTAATGTGGCTTTTTGACGTACCGCTGAATTTCCGCAATCGCGCGCTGATAATAGGCTCCAGACACATTGTGGAATGATGTTTCACTTTCGGTAGCGTCAAACCAGCGCACATGCAAGGCCACGGCATTGCTGCTGCGAATCTTCTCGGCCATGCGCTGGTTCAACCCATCCGTGGGTGGGATGATCCGCAGGTCCTCGCGTATGGTCTGCTCCACATCCTTGAAATAGCCATCGCTTTGCCACAGTCCATCTATGTAAAGCGGCCCCTTAACCTTCAACTCCAGAAGCCGCCCATCGAAATCCAGCCCATCCTGCTCCAAATAACGTTTTTCCGCGAACGGCTTGCTGCGGGATAACCATTTCATCACACCACGCCTATAGCGCTCGAAGGGTTCCAACCGCTCCGACTTCGTCGCCTTGCGGGCCGGTATGTTGAAGCAATCCAGCATATACCGCCGGCAATAGAGACGATCTCTAATAAAGCCGGTGACGTCATCGATTACCAATTCAGCGTCGTTCACCAACGACAGGCGCCTTGCAGCAGCGTAGCAGAATAGTTGGTTCCCGAGACCGCCTTTGATGCGGACAATGATTTTATGGGGTGGCATCATAACAAGTCGTGTTTCGCAAAAATTTTGATCCCAATGCAGTTTTCGGGGGAAGCCCTTTTTTATCGTTAATATCCGGTGCCATTATTACCCAATTCTGATACTGAAAATTTTCCAATCGTTGGTCGTAGCGCGTCACATGCCTCAGTTCACATGGAAAGACCTTGTAAAAAACGTAGCCGTATGGCGCAAAAAAATCGAATATATCTTTGAGTAAAACCCTTGCGTCAATATTGCAGCCGCCGTATTCAAACTGGATAC
This sequence comes from Pseudomonadota bacterium, assembly GCA_018830925.1. Taxonomy (GTDB): domain Bacteria; phylum Desulfobacterota; class Desulfobacteria; order Desulfobacterales; family RPRI01; genus RPRI01. The sequence continues at coordinate 13,793 of JAHJRK010000566.1, read as the reverse complement.
GCTTGATCTTACCTTGAGCTATCATCCCCAACGCGCCCTTGAACACCTCCAATTCATGCCCCTCTACATCCACCTTGAGGAAGTCAATATGATGCACATTTTCATTCTTACAATATTCGTCTAGAGCCTGAAGGACTACAGTTTCAGTTTGCGTCTGGGGGTCAAGTCCCCAACCGTCTTCTAATCCCCGGCGCTTATAAAGTGAGTTTTCACCAGAACCATCACGATACACATATAAGGTCGCCTCTCCTGTGGATGAGCCCAGTCCGCAATTATTATACGTAACTTCAGCGTCGAAATTGCGCGCTACTAAATGTCGAAAAGTTGCCTCGCTGGGTTCAAAACAGTGAATTTGCAAATCCGGTTTAATTTCAAAGGCCAATGCGGTCCAATCGCCAACATTTGCGCCCACATCAAACACCGTCTTACAATGCGGCAAAACTGAGCGCATCAGGCGCAATTCACCGTTGGTGAGAATATTGCAATTGTTCTCGCTGTTATAAAGATCAATATAGCGTTTGCAAATACGATAAAAAAAATTATTATGCGGTAATAATCTCAGCATTTGCGCCTTTATATCCTCCATCCTCATCTCTTCACATTTCCCCTTTCTGAACCGGTTCTCTTCGTGCAGTTCGGAGTGATAGTTTCCGACAACAATAATCTTCAAACTTTTTTTTCATGAGTATATAGCGTAATAGGTGATTTGCACTATGGATATAAAAATAGCCGCCATTATCAAACTTGTAATTGCATTTTTCTTTTGTATCAAAAAGGGTAGTGTATAAACGAGTAAAAATGGCATGGCAATAGTCATATACCGCCTGCCTGGGGAAAAGAAGAACAGTGGAATTATAAAATACATTAACCCGATAACCAGCAGAGTGTTCTGAATTTTAATAGATTCAATATATTTTCTCTGAAAAAGCGTGATGAGCAGCGCCATAAACAAGGTGATGTCATAGACAGCATCAAGGTGACTAACTATGTAATCAAAACGTTCAACTCCCGAATTACCCCCAAACCAGGGCATGGGGATCATTAGAATATAAACTGCTCTCGCTGGTAACGTGTACCAAAAGTTTGAGATATTGGGAGAAATGCTGCCAATTCCATTAGTCATGAAATTTCCCCCGGCTGGTTTCAGGTCTATGACCGTTTTTACTGTATCCATTATGGATACAGTGGTGTTCATCAAATTAAAGTTTACTTGTATTATTAGGAGAGCAATCAAAACTCCACCGCCCGCCAGCGAAACAAACAAACTTTTCTTAAAAGTGGTTTGACTTAAATAAAATGAGCCAAATAAAAGCAGGGCTAAAAGAGGAATGACAAAAGAAAATCTTAAAGTGAGCAATAAAACTAACAAGACGATGACGAGTAATAAGCTTCTCCAACTATATTTATCAATCAATTTAATGGCGGCCAATGTACAGGCGGCCACAATTGTAAATAATAGAGAATCTTTGTATAGAAGTGCGCTCCAAAGCCACAATCCAGGACAAAAAAACAATATTACCAACCCAACAAGAGCGGTGCGGGTTGATAAACCAGCGATGATAAAGAGCTTATAACTCAAAAGACAAAAAATAAATGATAGGAAAGCATTAACAACTATTCCAACCTCCGGCACGATACCAGCGACAAAATAAATCAGTGCCAGGAGGCCAGAATATCCCAAACTAGTTACAAGGCTTGGCTCATAACTTGCTTGGTTGTCCGGATTTAGCCCCAGATCGGTTCCATTTTTTGCCCAGCTTTCCAGAAACTCAACAGCGGCTCGATGGTGTAGAAAACTATCTCCGTATGCTGTAATGGTTACATTACCGCTTTCGCGAATAATAAAAAAATGTTCAAAATACGCCACCGATCCAATCATTTTCATCGCTAATAATCCGATAAGTATCCATTTAATTTTTTCCGGAAGTTCAGGCGCGCACAGATTCATCGCAAATGAAATGATGGCCAAAAAAGCTGCTCCAGTAACCACTGAGATTATGTAGTAGTGGCTCGTAGATTTTAGGATATGACATGACCACAGCCAAGCAATCAACGTGAGTATGATAGTGGCTATATCTTGTAATCTTTCGGTGCGTTTCTGCTGGTTATCTCGCAATAATGTTCGACCCGTATACTTTTTCTTGGGACGTATTTTATTTCAAACGATGTTCACGATACGCTTTGCCATACCGTATATGCCGATAACTGGGCGCAAAAAGTAACATCAAACTTTCACCCACTCACCAGGTATCAGCCCATCGAAACCCCATGCAGTGATTCCTCCTAATTGCAGATCAGGAGTCAAAACGGTTTTATTCTGCTCGTTCCCAAGCCAAGCCCCCCACCAACTAAACGTACTATTGGCAGTAATGAAGTGTTTACACTGGGACATCGGCCATAGATCGACATATGCGTCACCCTGATTATGGGAGACAAACACCACTTTGCTCTCCGGTAAAGATAGTAAGACACGGGCTGCATCCGGTGCATCAGAAAACAGGAAATAGCGAGGCGAATCAATGTTCTCCTCCATTAGAGCAATAGCGCGATGATAATAGTCAACTGATAAATTATGTGATACCATACTGCCCGGTGCATTAAACCAACGCACATGCAATGCTACGGCGTTGCTATTACAAATCTCTTCTGCTATTCGCTGATTCAGTTCATCCGTCGGCGGGACTATCCGCAACTCTTCACGAATAACCTCCTGCACATCTTTGAAATATTGCTCGCTTTGCCACAAACCATCCAAATAGATAACACCATTTACCTTTAAAGCAAGCAGCCTCTTATCGAAATCGATCCCTTCCTGCTCTACATATTTTCGCTTTTCAAAAGGTCGCCGGCGTGACGACCATTTCATAAAACCACGACGATAACGCTCGAAAGGTTCCAATCGCTCAGCAGGCGTTGCCTTTCGACAAGGAATGTGAAAATGATCCAGCGCATATCTCCGGCTAAACTGCCGATCCCGCGCAAAGCCAGTGGCATCATCAATAACCAGTTCCACATTGTTAACCAGCTCCAGTCGTCGTGCCGCCGCATAGCAGAAGAGTTGGTTGCCGATGCCTCCGAGGATGCGGGAAATGATTTTGGAGGGAGTTATCACAATAGACATTTTTCAAGTATGGTTAACTGCGTGCAAGGCGGGTGACAGAGTGCGACGCACTTTCGATTGGTGGAATGGCACCTTGCAGACTCGATAAAAGAAAGCCAACAAAAACCAAATTATCAACGCATTAACTCCAGCTTTCTCCCCATACCACAACCAATGCGGCGAAGCCATGGCAACAGTGCATAGGAATGAAAGATTGATGACACTCAATCGCTTCAATGCTACTTTTTCATAACTTGTAAAAAGGTAAGCCCATAAAGCGGGAATCAGAAATACGCCGATCATTCGAAAGTTCAAAAAAGGCACAACAATAGCGTGTGTACCGCCAATACCATAGCGCATTCCCCAGGATGGTCCCGTAAATGAATCCAAAGACCGTGTGTATCCGACTGCATCAGCAATAAACCCCGGCGGGATAGATAGTAACAAATTCAAATAGTCTTGGCCGAGATTGAGCGATAAAAGCCCATTGATATGATCGCCCGCCACCGAAAGCGGTGTTAGCAGCGCAGCGGACCAAGTCCCATAAAGCAGGTTGGAAATACCGATTTGTTCTGACTGAGCTAATTCGCCAAACAGCAATATAATACTACCGATGTTCTCCGCGTCGATCAGTGCGTGTCGTGCTGCACCCAGAAGCATTGATACAACAACCAATAATAAACCACCAATCGCAATTTTCACCCACGGTAACTTCAATCGATGCTTCTGGGTGATAGGCGCTGCCCAATAAAAGTAAACAAGAAGAGCCCCGAATACAAAAGGCACTGACTCCCGGTCACCCCGCAGAAGTTGAAAGAACAACACAACAAAAGCGATCGTCCAAAAAATTGCCTGTTGTTTGAATGCTTTTCTTACAAGATTCCGATCTAAAATTGCATCGCTCAAGGCAAAAGCCAGCAGCACGTAAGAAATCATCCACGCGCTGCTGAAATTGGCATTTTCAATTATACTGGCAGAGGTAGTGTAGACCGCAGTGAAGAGCGTTTCCTGTGGTGCTGCTAGCCAAGATAAAGCAACTCCTCCGGTAACCCAAATAATCCATATGGGTGTGGAGAGCACTCTAGCTTGTTTCGGATATTCCTTAGAAATAAGACCTGTATCTCTATCAATCCTCTTGTTATTGAGCGAGACACCAAGTGCAAATCCTATTCCTCCCACTGCGCCTATCATGGCCGTCAGTTTAATTATTTGCTCATCCAGCATATAAGGATTAACAGCCAGCCCCCATAAGATCAATGGGTTGTCACAATCAAAGTCAAACCACAAATATGGCACAATGTGGATGAATGGAATGGCGTAAACCAGCCATAACAGCAATATCATAACCCCGAGCCGCTTTCTTCTTAGCTTCTGCAGCAAAAATATAGAAACCCCTATAAAGATAAAAACTGACATCCATATCGGTATGTAAATGCTTTCGTGAAATAGAACGACAGCAAACATGCCTAGCGGCAAGAATAAGATTGAGTAGAGGGATATCATCAATTATTAAACCAGTATTGTTGGTAAGCGGAAGTATCTAAGAGCAAACGGTCAGAGTTATATCGTATCAGAAGATTCGCAAAAAGCTGGATCATTTGTTTTTCAGTCTTAAGTTGCCTGAAGTTTTCACCGCAACACAATGCCAACCAAAGCAAGCAAGATCTTCTGCCTGTTTGTTGCCGCGCAGTTTGAAATAAAGCACACCCAACATGCTGTAAGCGTAGGCGAGCAACCAAGACCAGTTGCCGCGCTGGCGCTCCATGCTGCCGAGGCGCATAAGTTCCTGCTCGATATAAGCGAACCAGTCACCGTTGGCGGTGAGTTCCATAATCTCGAAGCCACGTGGCACAAGATGATGCTCATACCAGTAGCGCGAAAAACCGCTGCAATAGTGGTACGGCGCCATGTGTACAAATGAGGCAAAAGGTGCAGTCAGGATCAATTTGCCACCGGGCTTGAGCAGGCGCACAAATTCGTCCAGGACATGGGTGGGTTCGGGGACATGCTCCAGCACTTCGCTGCACAGGATTACATCGAAAGAGGCATCCGGTTCTGGGATAGCAGTAATATCACAGACCAAATCGATCTGGCTGGTATCCCACTTTCCTGTTTGCAGACCTTTACCATCGCCTCCTCCGTCATACTGGCCGAAATCTTGAGAAACATAATTTAGGTGAGCACAAAGCGGCTTGTTTCGAAGCTCACCCGCACCTGCATCAAGAATGCGGAGTCCTGATGGAATTCGGTTAAGCTTGGAAGATAGCCATACCGCGCGATTACTGTCATTTGTGTTTGTATAAAACATTTTTTAACGCCTGCATCATATTGCTACTTCTTTATAAATGTAAAAATACCGAGCCCATATCGTTTTTTACCCACTGCAACAAGGGTTTCAAATGCTGCATCCGTCTCGACCAAACCGCTATCAGCGGAAAAGAATGCAAATGCGCGCAGTAGAAGCTGATTGTTCTCAGCAACATTAACAATGGTGTTCGGATTAAACACGTGTTGTGCATTGAATTCCACGCGCTCAAAGCCCACGGGCACGGAAAGATAAAGTGTCCCCCCGGGGCAAAGAAAACGCGCCATGTTACGAATACCCGATTCATAGCCTTTCGAGTCAATTGGATCGCCATAACGGCCAAGGCCAAAATGCTCAAGTGCATGAAGACATGAAAGCGAATCACAGTAATCTGTGAGGGCTGCAGCAGGATTCATCAGATCAGCCTGCTTGAAAATCACGCCTGGGATGCCGGTGGCTATTGGACGAATATCGAAAACCTCAATCTCACGGAAACTGGCCACATGGGCAACAAAACCATCCACACGAGATCCTATATCCACATGTTTTTCAGGTTGCGCCTCAAAGATCATTCTGGCGACCAGCAAATCCTGCCAGAAATATTCGTTTTTGGTCGTTCCGCCTTCTTCATACCAGTCATGCAGACAGGGCAGCAATTCAAGGCGCCCTGTATAGTTGGAACCGAAACGGAACAAATCCCGCACATATCGTGGTATGCCCCGCAAAGAACGAAACATTTTTCTAAGATCTATGCCGAATTGGGAACTGAGGAGCCAGTGGAACTTTAGGAGCATGCCCCGAATATTCATAATGTTGCCTTCGACTCGCAAAACAGAAAGTTGTGCGTCGCAAATCTTAGACTGCCACTTGAAACCAGATCAACATGTTCCATTATTACCGGACTCATATCTTGATCAACATTGAATGCTTGATAACCATTTTGGAAAAACAATTGAAATGTGCTCTTAAAATTCGGGTTTATTTCAACACCGTGCGGCTGATGAATTTTAGTCGTTATTTCGACCAACCAAACTGGCTTCGGATCGTTAACAAGCATTTTTGTCGCACCCTCCAGCAGCTGTTTCTCTGCACCCTCAACATCAACTAATACCAGCACGTTTTTCCCTCGCAACCGAGTATCAAGCACCACATCCATTGTTGAAGACGGCACAAGTGTCACATAGCTTTCGGGGATACCTGCCCACCCTTTAACAACGGATGCGCCTGTGTTACCTCCATATATCTCTATTATGCCTACACTATTAGACAATGCTACTGGATATATTTCAGCGCCAGACCAGCAGTTGTCTTTTATGTTTTTACATAGGTACCGAAGATTTCTCTCAATGGGTTCGAATGCAATCACTGGCTTTCCCATACTCAAGGCGTGGCAGCAGTAATAACCGACATTCGCACCTACATTGATCAGTATATCCATATTCTTGAGAAGATCCCTTACGATTTTAGTTTCATTAGGCTCAAAAGATCCCTGAGCCATGATTTTATTTCCAGCCAGTTTAAAACCCCACGGGGTAGTGGTTGACTTATCGGTGAAATATTCAAATTGATCACGTAAACCCCTACACATGGCAGCTATAAGAGGAAGTCTTTCAATGAGAGGTTTCACCAAAGAGATTGATTTTGTTTTCAATGATATTCTATTCATTTACGTTTCGAAAGCACCGCCATCCAAAGAAAATACGAGGCAGAAAATAAGACTCCTGCCATAACTATACCCGAAGTGCCATACAAATAGGCACCTGCAATATTTAAAAAGACACCCAACAATGCTGTAATGATTTTTGGCACCATCATAATACGCGTTTTCATTTGGCTCTGAAGATTGAGTGATATAGATTGACCAGCAGCGAACAGACCACCGGCAAGAAGCATCCACGGTAATAAATGAGATACAGACGCGTACTCCTTAGCCACAAAAAGCCTAAATATTTTCATATGAAACAAGTAAGACAACAAAAAAGCACAGCTCGTCACAGCCAGTGTCAACCCGGTTAGATAGTAACTCAGTCTGTTTACATTTGCGGTTCGTAGGCTATCGTTTGCATCACCGGCTCGGTTGTAAAAGATGGGAGCAAAAAACTGCATCGCAACACCGGTAACTATTGACATTGGATAATACCCCAAAAGAAAGACTACCGCATAAAGACCAACATCTTGTACTGTCGAATAAAGATTCAGTGCCCAACGGTCAGATACAAGTTGCAACCAAGTAAACATGCCAAAGATTGAAATTGGCCATGAAAAATTCCACATCTCTTTCTGCCAAGCTCCTTTTTTATTTTGGCCTGTTACATCTTTTGGAACGATTCTGCTAAAGAACACATACTGCGATCCAAGCACCAGTACGGCTGCCACAGCATACCCGACTATAGCCATCGTGCTTGTGGCGCTCAGCCACATCAGCAAACCGGCAGCAATCAGAAACCGCGCCCAGGATTCCATTCCTTGATGAAGTGCTACGATGGCTCTTTGCCTAGCAGCATTCTGTATTCCGCTGAGAATCGAGTTGTATCCACTGAGAATAGCAAAAATGAATGCTGCAATTGCGATTCCGATCATTTTCGTTTGATCAGCGATTAACAATCCTGCAACCACTATCAGTATTAAAATAGCAGTGCCTCCTGTCGCTGATAAAACCAAACGTTTTACTGCGTTCAAATAGCTACCAAAATCATCCTGTTCCACTGCCGGGGCATAAAAGCGCATTACCCCATTGCTCAAAGGCCCCAGAACAGCCTGATTGACCAAGGTGGCAACAGTCATTCCTAAAGCCAGTTCACCATAGGCCGCTGGATCCAGCAGTTCTGTAAGCAACCTTACACCGATCAGCGAGCCCACCACAGACATCGCCTGGCCTAAGACAATCCAAAAGCCTTCCTTGGAAAGCCGGCGAAAGCGTTGAGACCTTTGTATAATTCCTAAAAAATTGTTTCCAAGAACTCCTTTTTTGTTTCCCAAGATCATAAGGGTTGTTTTGAATGTTGTGTGTTGCGTTTTAAGATGAATTCAAATGCCATTATCCGAAATCTGTTATATTTATGAAGTTCATTACATAAAATCTTTAATTATTTTGACCTGACTTTCTCGAGGATTAATGCCAGAACGATGCTGGCAAACAATGAAAAAATGAAAGCTCCAGCGGTTGCCAGGAATTTTTTAGGACCAACCGGATTCTCTTCGACCGTCGGATTCAAATGGATTCTGATTGCCCGGATATCTGCGTTCCTGTGACGATAGTTCATAACCTTGTCTTCAAGTTCATTTAAATAGATCTGATGTTCCTTAATTTCATTGAAGTACAGGAGCACAGACATGGCATTGGTGGGCTGATTGCCTATAGCTTCTTTTCGGCTGGCCTCCAACCTCTCGATCTTCTTCCTGGTTTGAAGTACCTGCTCCGTAGCAGTTTTGATCATGCTTTCAATCTGTTGCTTTTCCAAATCAATCTTTGTCTGAATGTTACCGGAGACTTTGGATATAAGTTCATTAAGGATGCCTATCCCTTTTTGAGTGTCATGGCTTTCCAGAGAAAATATCAATAGATTTGTGTCTTTAGGAATTTTAACTTTGATTTTTGGAATATCTGATATATTTAAAGCTAACTTGTCTGCAATCTCTTTGTCGAAAACTCCCCCAAGAATTGTTTCACGAATTGAAACAGGCGACTCGATAGGTTTCTCTTCAAAAGCCATTTGTCCGTTCTGCTTATAAAATAGCTTTGTTCCGGGTTCGATGATAGCATTTACCCGGTAAATTTTTGGGAAAAAGGAGTAGATCCCAAACATCAGGATTGTACATGTCAAAGTAACTCCAACAATCATTTTTTTCCAGCGCCAGAGTTTCTTGACAAGGTCGAACAGATCGATTTCATCATCATAGAGTTGCTCTTTTTGAACGTCCATGTTTATTTTCCCTCGCTCATAAATTCCGGTTAATCATTCTATAAGAGAATAGTCTCTGGTTTCTGGTTCATAGTTTCTGGTTGAAGAAAAACCGAAAAGCCGAAGATTGAATATCGGGAGACCTTTTCACAACTATCCAAAAATTGTTTTATGCAACTTCTTTTTTACTCACCATACCCCGAAAGGGGCAAAGAGTTAAAGGCATCACCACAGCCTATTTCCAATACATTCTGTTTTCCGCTAAGCATCTTTGCCACAAACTTGTAGCGGGAAAGCACGAAGATAAGGCGCTTCGGATCGCCATGCCAATTGGCGTTCTTTTCAACACCCAGTTTAGCCAGACCTTTCCTCTGCTTGAGTTCGAAATGTGAGTCATATTGATTTTCAACGGTTCCTGTCATGCTGAATATCCTATTTGATTAAAAATCCCTCTATCAATTTTCCAGCCTTTCTTGCGGATATTGATAAATATACTGCATTCTACTTGCTGATATTCTTTTAAAACTTATATGAATGTCATTATCCGGAATCTGTAAGATTTTTCAATAAAGCTCTCAAAGCTCCGCCCTCTCGATTACAAAACAAGACCTTTGCACAACACCCTAAAAATTATTATTTATTGAGATTATCCTTTTTATAATATCATATTCAGGGAGTTTGCCTGTCAGATAAACCTTATATTTTCTGTAGGAATATCCCTACAAGAAATATGGTGATCCGAGGAATGTTTAACGATGATTTTAGACGAGATGTTGTTCTAAAGCATAGCGTATCAGATCGGAATTATTGCTCATTTTCATTTTTCCCATGATGCGGCTGCGATAGGTGCTGACCGTTTTTTCGCTGATACGGAGTATACTGGCTATGCTCTTCTGTGACTTTCCCTGTGCAATCATGCAAAATATCTGATATTCCCGGTTTGAAAGGTTCTCGTGAGATGGCAACTCCTCAGAGTCATCAGACAGGCTGAGCATACTCTCGGCGAGAACTGCGCTGACATACTTGCCCCCCGAACTCACTTTTCTGATGGCCTTCACGAGCTCTGTCAGGGCGCTCTCTTTCATGAGATATCCTGAAGCGCCGGCTTTGATCAGTCTCAAACCATACTGGTCTTCCGGGAGAACGCTCAGAATGAGGATCTGAAGGTTCGGTTTCTCATATTTCAATTGATTCAGGACATCTATACCGCTCCAGTCCGGCAGAGTAATATCCAGGACAACAAGATTACAGTCCGTCATTCGTACAAGCTCAAAACATTCCCTGGCATCTCCTGCTTCACCGACGACATCCATATCCGGTTCATCATCAATAATCTGCTTCAGGCCGCGCCTGACCACTGGATGGTCATCAACAATGATAACTTTGATCATTACGGTCCTCCCAGATTTCGTGGTATTTTAACGGTCACGGACGTCCCTCCGCCGGGGTGACCAAAAATCAAGAATTTTCCTCCAAAAGATAGAGCACGTTCTTTCATGCCAAGCAAACCAAGGGCTTTCGGATCCAGAATTTCCTCTTCTTTAATCCCACGGCCGTTATCCCTGATCTCGAGAATAAAATTTTCATCCCGAAAAGAATTTTCCTCATCCTCCAGTAAAGCAACGACAACCTTTGTTGCCTCTGAGTGTCGCGCAATGTTGGTGAGGATTTCCTGAGATATGCGAAACACGGCAACGGCTTTGTCCTTTTCTATGGTTACATTTTGATAAGCTGTGGTAAACTTATGAAGAACGCCTGTGCGACTTGTGAAATCCGACAACTGCCACTCCAGAGCGGCTATTAGACCTAAATCATCCAGAACAGGCGGCCGCAACTCGGTAGATATACGGCGGGTGACCTTGATCATTTTATCTATGGACTCAATCGATGAAAGAATTCTGCACGTCATAGCGGCTTGCCCGTTATCTGATTCAGCATTTTTCACCTTGTTCATCAGCCATGAAAGATCAAGCTTCAATCCGGTCAGTCCTCCGCCCATCATGTCATGAATTTCCCTTGAAATTATGATCCTCTCTTCTTCGCGAATCTCTTCGAATCGTCCGGTAAGAGAGCGTAACTGTTGTTGAGAAGCTTTCAACTCCTCCTCCACCCGCTTGCCCTCGGTTATGTCTCGATACAGCTGAAACAAACTAAAGAAAACAAACAGGAGAGCGATTAAATTTCCGAAAAAGATTGTAAAAAGTGTACGCTGACTCCTTGCTTTGGAGATTCTATTCAGCCCCTGCAGCAAATCGGTTTTCTCCCGTTTCAACCCCTCCACCAAATTTCGAATATCGAACATTACATTTTCATTTTCGGCAGTCATGAATGACTTTATTGCAACCGCAATGCCTTCATTTTTTCTTAAGCCGATTGCTTTGTGAAATTGAGCAAACCTCTTTTCTATCATCCCTTCAATAGTATCAAGCTTTTGATGGGACTGAGCATCGATCGGCATTAACTCCTTCAGTTTTCTCATACTTTGATAAACTGAAGTTACGCCATTGTAATAAGGTTCAAGAAAAGTCCGGTCCCCTGTTATAATAAATCCACGTTGCCCGGTTTCGGCATCCTTAATCAAGGAAATCAGATTTTCAAACTCGTAGATAATTACGAGCGTTTTTTCAACATTTGCCCTGCTCTCGATATGTCTCTTAGTATTCCAATACGAAACTGCGTTGATCGTCAAAAAAACAACCAGTGACAGGATCAATCCTATTACAAATATCTTTTCTCTTACATTCAAATTCATGGACGTGTCCCAATTAATTCCGGCTTTTAACCTCCGGATGAACCCCGCTATAAACTTTGTCGGTTACTTTCAGAAACGCTGGTGGAATTACATGCCCTATGATTTCAGCAGTCTTAATATTGACGACAATTGTTTTAGGATCCATAAAAATCTGATTCAGTTCCCTTGGTTTGGCTCCGTTGAATATCCGAGCCATAATCCCTGCATGGTACTTTCCTACTGATACGAACATGTCTCTGGAAATACTCAACAACACCCCTTTCTCAACTTCTTCAGGACCACGCATGGAAAAGGTAGGAATCTTGTGCTTATATAACGGCGCCAAAATTTCAGGCATGTGCTCGCTGACAATACCCCTGTGGACCGTAACATAAACGGCGTCGACCTTGGGCGCCAATTCCTCATGACAAAGAATTACCGCTTTTACGGACTCTTTTTCCTCAACACCGGAAGCAGGAGCTTCACATTTGACAATTTCAAAACCCCTGTCTTTGGCAACTTTCTCCACATCGGCTATTGCAGCATATGACCGGCCTTCTACCGAATTCTCATAAACAATTCCTAACTTTTTGAAGTTAAACATATTATGAAACAGCTTGATCTGATTAATATACCGTGTGGGGTCACACTTTGCATGGACATGGTCATTTCCTGAATCCTCGGCACTTTTAACAATGTTGGATTGAACCGGATCGCTTGCAGATACTACCATGGTTGGAACGGAGTGATTATTGTTAGCCAAGTCCTGTCCCGCCCAGGTTCCCATGGCAACCATAAAATCGATATCTCCCGATTGAAGTCTTTTTATAGCATTTTCAGTATTTTTTACCCGCACCGTCTTGTCCCAATTTGCAGACCAATAGGCATCAGGAACGAATTGAATATATTTGCTCTTTGCTTTAGAAAGCTCATCCCATACCACTCTTGAATCGGTCGGATTTTTTTTTGTATTAATAGTGATAGCTCCCATCCAACCAAGTTCATTGAGGCCTTTAACTAAGGTTATCAAATTGGCCGGATAATTTATATACGGCCCTCCCTCGTAATATCCTATCCGCCATTTCTTACCATTATTTAATAAAGGTGTTGTCTTATATTTACTATCCTTTGCAATGACGCTTAAAGGGATATTTAATAGCAAAAAAACCGATACTAATAAGATAAAACTGATGGCTTTTTGTACGAGGAGTTCTTGTTTTGTCTTGGATTGATCTTTCATCTGATGCCCCTCTGTAATGGCAAATGTTGCTGTCTGGATAAAAGGCGAATTGATTTTATTGAAGTCTTATTTAGAGACCTTTGCACAACTACCCAAAAATCGTTTTTCGTTAACTTGTATTTTACTTCTTCAGATGGCCTCATTATCATATGCCGATTCATTTATACCAGACGGTACGGTTCACATAACCGGTGTAACTCATTATAATCCGGAGCACTTTTTTTGAAACATTATCGGTGTCATAATCATTGATGAGTTTGAATATCCGGCTTCCTTATGTAAACTGTTCCGAGAAAGTATAGGGGCGAATGGGGGGACATTCATCAAAGTGAGACCTTTGCATAACGCCCCCTTTTGCCCGATTACAGCGTCAGGCTCAAATTTCGGCACAAAGTGACACGGAGTGAAGCGTAAGCGCTAACCGATAGCGCTATCCTCGAAATACTCAATGTATTCCTGTGGTTAAAATTCTCGCCTTCCTTGTACTTGACCAAAACTGGACGTTCTTCAAAGGT
>JAHJRK010000565.1 GCA_018830925.1 Pseudomonadota bacterium | reverse complement strand
TTTTTCCATATCTACTTTCGGGTTCAGGGGAGAAGCCCTTCCAAGCATTGCTTCAGTTTCCCGCTTCACCCTTGTAACGAAAGAGAAAAACGCCCAGTCAGGAATCGAAATAAAAATTGAAGGCGGAAAGATAATGTCGGTAAATGACAAGGGCTCTCCCGATGGAACAATGATTACCGTCAAAGATCTCTTTGTCAACACGCCTGCAAGACGCAAATTCATGAAATCCACGGATACCGAGATGGGGCATATAGCAGACACGGTCGCAAGCATGGCGCTTGGCAGACATGATGTCCATTTCAGACTTCTTCATAACGGGAAGACCGTCTATAACTGGCTTACCGTTCCTGATTCGGCGCATAGAGTAGAAGATGTTCTTGGAAAAGAGACAAGAAACAGTCTTTATTCTTTAAAATTTCAGAATGATAATATTTCAATATCCGGATGGATATCTTCGCCTGTAGTTAAGCGGAATACAGGCCGCGGCATCTATATTTTTGTAAACGGAAGATTCGTTAGAGACAGGGTGATTCAGCACGCCCTCCTGGAGGGCTATTCGGCACGACTCATAAAAGGGCAGTTTCCATTTTCAGTGATATTCGTAAATATTCCATATGACCTTGTTGATGTAAACGTGCATCCCGCAAAACGGGAAGTCAGATTTGCAGACCAGAATAAGGTTCATGAAGCTGTGAAGACGGCTGTAAAAAATGGACTTGATCTTATAGATCCTTACAAAAAATCTGCTCACCCCCACCCTGACCCTCCCCCATACGTTCTTTCCCGTCTTGTGATAGAAGAGGATGTCACCTCGTTTTCCTCTCCCCCTTTATACTCGCCCCAAGCGGGAGGAAAGCACACATCTATTTCCCATCCCGTTACTCAGTCCGCCCTGTGGGAAAAGAAGAAATTCAAGGATTTAAGAATACTGGGACAGCTTCATGGGACATACATCGCAAGCGAATCTGGTGAAGGAATTATTCTGATAGATCAGCATGCAGCCCATGAACGCATACTTTATGAACAATTGAAAATCAGCCCTGGGGAGACAGTAAAGCAGTCTGTTCAGAAGCTGCTTATGCCGGAAATTATTGAAACCGGATACAGGGAAGCAGGCATCCTTGAAAAGCTGTTGCCGGATTTTCAGAAGGCGGGAATTGATATCGAGCCGTTTGGGGGCAATGCTTTTGCAGTGAAGTCCGCTCCCGCCTTTCTGGCAGATAAAGAGGTTAAAGGTATTATTATCGAAATAATGGAAAAGATAATAGAAACGGGTTTTGCGCCCGGCCTTGAAAAATCTTCGGATGAAGTAATGAAACTTGTGGCATGCCACGGGGCAATAAGGGCCAACCAGCAGCTTTCAGACAGGGAGTTAAGAACCCTTGTTGATCAGCTTGATGATTGTGAAATGCCATCCCATTGCCCGCATGGTCGCCCGACCTGGATAAGTTTTACGATAAAAGAGCTTGAAAAGTTATTCAAAAGAACCGGGTAAAAAAACAGTTTCTGGTTTCTGGTCTCTGGTTTGTGGTTAAAAGCATAAAAACGGGCTCCAATTTATTTACATCACAACCAGGAACCAGAAACCATTTTTTTTACTTCGCATCCCACGAAATCACAAAGCTTCTGTCAGCTCCCAGAACCGAACCTCCGGCCTGCGTTACAAGGATGAAGACAAGCTCGTCCTTCCCGTCATTGTCTATATCGCCAAGGGTATAATCGCTGATATATCCTGAAAAATTCCTGGTTCTCCATTTCGGAGAAAGTCCGACATTGTCCCATGAGAGGCTTTCAAAATAACCGCTTTTAAAAAGTCTGATTCTCGAAAAAACACCTCCGGTTGTATCAATGTTTTTTACAACCAAAACATCTTTCTTTCCGTCTTTGTCAAGGTCGGTAATAAGAATGCGCTGGGGCAGATATAGGCGGTTTTGAGTCCTTGGGTCGGGATCACTTCTTATCTTTTTTGCTGCTTCAATTTCCGCTGGAGGTTCGAGATATGAGTTGCTTCCGCCATAAGGATCGCTGCTTGTCCATTCCTCGCCTCCATTTGCGTTAAAAAGGCTCAGGTATTCGTTTGCATTAAACCCGAGAGTCATCTCCTGGCCGGAGTTCAATATATCGCCGTATGAGAATCCATAAACATTTAAACCTCTTGGTAAAATCTCCTTGTTGGTGGAGACATAGTATCCGTGTACCCATTTTAGTTCATGTACATTTCCGGAGAATATGCTTGCATTTCCCCCCTTCTGGCCGAAAAGAACTTTTCCGCCGCGGGCCGGAATATCAAGCGCCCTGTAATGCCAGTCTTCATTATCCGCAATTTTTTTAAAATCCTTTCCATCCCATTCAAGCACAAAAGAGATTCCCCTTCCGTCGTCGCTTATGGCTGTGACGAATATTTAATCTTTTTTATTTCCGTTTATGTCGGCAACGTCAATTCCTTTATAGAATTCGTACGATTTTCCGGTTATCTCTTTTACCTTTTCGAATTTACCCGCGGTCTGCCTGTAGATAAAAATATTGTGATCATCTGCAAATACGGTTTCTATCTTTCCGTCACCATCGACGTCGCCGAGCGCAATTCCTATAAGTTTGGTTTCGAACTTCTTAGATTTCCATAAAACAGCGGCAGGTTCGCCCGAACCGGAAAAGGCTTCATCGTAGGACATCTTCATTCCGCTTTCCTTTGACCACATCTCTTCCGGATTTTTGCGGCTGTCTGTACCTTGTCCCCCGCTGGAGGGTTGCTGGGTTGACTGTTTTGGAGGCGCCTGGGCTGAAATTGTCTTTCTGCCAAAAACAGTTTCATTAATTCTGGCTGCAAATACATTTATATGATAAATGACATCTCCCTGGCTGCTTCCGAATTCATTGATTACGACAAGCTGGCTCTTCTTCTGCACATCGTAAAACTTCGCGTCTGTGCTTATGCTTTCACCGAATACAGTCAGGCTTCCAAAGAGCACATAATCGGCGCCTGTCTTTTCACCTGCGGCAAGGGCTATCTTTTCGTCTGTTTTGCCGGGGACAATTTCAGCCTCTCCTTTCCCTACAATCATAACCTTGTTTTCAAAGGAAAGCCTGGTTGAAAGCATCTCCCCGATTCCCTTTTGTAAAAAGGTGAGGTCTTTTTCAGAATGAATATTGAAAGGTAGTATGAGAATTTTTGATATTTTGTCGGCCGAAAAGGCTGTGTTTGAGCCTGAAAGCAGTAATACAACAGCCAGTGTCAGAATAATGTTTTTAAATAATTTCAAATTGATTATCTCCTGTAATGTTAAGTACTCAGGTTAATTAGACTGTAGGCTATTAGGTTTTTTAGTAAGAACCGGTTCATCAACCGACTTGAAACCCATCTGCTTTGTACTAT
>JAHJRK010000564.1 GCA_018830925.1 Pseudomonadota bacterium | reverse complement strand
GCTTATAATATGAAAGCATGCCCCATCGGTGCTGACTCGGCATGCTGTAAACATTGTGCAATGGGACCATGCAGGCTGAATTCCAAGGATCCTTATGGCAAAGTAGGGGTATGCGGAGCAACGATAGATACAATAATGGCCAGAAATTTTGGCAGAATGGTTGCGGCAGGAGCCGCATGCCATAATGACCACGGAATGGCCATGCTTGCTCTTTTCAGAGAAGTCGCAAATGGAAACAATCATGATTACAAGATAAAAGACGTGCAAAAGCTGGAAGAAGTTGCCCGCTCAGTCGGCATTGAGGTTGAAGGAAGAAGCACAAAAGAGATAGCAATGGATCTTTATAAGGAACTCGAAAAAACATATACACAGGTTGAAGGCGAAATACCCTTCGCAAAAAGGGTGCCCGAAAAAACACTGGAGACTTGGCGCAAGAACGGAATAGTCCCAAGGGGTGCCATGCGTGAAATCATGGAGCTTATGAACAGAACGCACATGGGCGTTGACCAGCATTATGAAAACCTCACCAAGCAATGCAGCAGGACTGCTCTGGCAGACGGCTGGGGCGGATCAATGGTTGCAACCGAAATATGCGATATCCTGTTTGGCACACCGACACCGGTCAGTGCAGAAGTAAATATGGGTGTCCTTAAGGAGAACGAGGTCAATATTATTGTTCACGGTCATGAGCCGAACCTTTTCGAATCGATGCTTGTATCGGTCAATGAGCCAACACTTTTAAATGCAGCAAAGGAAGCAGGCGCCAAGGATATTAATCTGGTCGGAATGTGCTGTTCGGGAGCTGAAATGCTTTCCCGCCACGGAATTCCCCATGCAGGAAATTTCATGTCGACGGAAGCAATACTTGTAACCGGCGCAGTCGACGCAATGGCCGTCGATATCCAGTGCATCAAGCAGGGTCTTGTAAAAGTAGCCGAATGTTACAACACGTATCTCTTTACCACTAATCCAAGATGCCATATTGAAGGCGCACCGCACATTGAATTTAATGAACATGACCCCAAAGCCTGCACGGATGAAATCGTTATAAAGGCGATTACAAGGTTTAAAAACCGCAAAGCGCCCATTGATATTCCAAAGATAAAGAATATCGGAATTCACGGTTTTTCACATGAGTACATCAATTACATGCTGGGAGGCACTTTCAGGGGAAGCTACACTCCTTTAAACGACAACATCATAAACGGAAGAATACGCGGAGTCGCCGGTGTTGTCGGCTGCACCAATCCGAGGGTACGGCAGGACTGGGTGCACGTCGAACTTGTTAAAGAACTCATTAAAAACGATGTACTGGTGCTTCAGACAGGATGTTCCCAGATTGCACTCGCAAAAGCCGGACTCTACACTCCGGAAGCGGCATGCCTTGCAGGACCGGGATTGAGGGAAGTCTGTGAAACGGTCGGGATGCCTCCCGTCCTTGGAATGGGATCATGCGTGGACAACAGCCGGATTCTTGTAGCGGCATCCCAGATGGTGAAGGAAGGCGGACTTGGAAACAGCATTGCCGATCTTCCGGTAGCCGGAGCCGCGCCCGAATGGATGAGCGAAAAAGCGATCTGCATAGGTCAGTATTTTGTTGCTTCAGGCGTATACACGGTCTTCGGTGTAACCTTCCCGATAATAGAAAATACAAGGTTTCACAAACTTCTGTTTGAAGGACTTGAAGAGCAGGGATTCGGAAAATGGGGATTTACTCCCGATCCGTACGAAATGGCTAAAATGATGATTGCCCATATTGACAAGAAAAGAAAAGCTCTGGGCCTTGATAAGGGAAAAGAACGCGTGCTCGTCGACATGGCCGCCAGAAGAGAAATGTCCGCAGCGGCATAATCTTCATTTATAAATCATATCCATAAAATAAGAGAGGGGCTTTATTTAAAAGCCTCTCTCCTGTTTTATTTAGAACACCTTTGAAAATTATCTTCATTGAATTTATCTATCAGATAAACCCATTCTATCAATATTACCTATTTGACCGCCAGATAATTATAATATATCAAGCCTCCCTATGATGGCAGATGACAATAAAGACAAGTTTTGTTTACCTTGCAAGGTTTCAATCTCCTTTCGCTGCATGACTTCCTCGCTCTCTTTTCTTATCCGGATAGGACTGGGGGCGGTCTTTCTCTACGCCGGGATAACCAAGCTGATGGATCCCAAAGCATTTGCTATTATCATTTCACAGTATGATCTTTTGCCGGAACCTTTTCTTCCTGTAGCAGCTATCGGGCTGCCCCTGCTGGAATTATTTGCCGGAATAGGACTTATCCTTTCCATAAGAGGCAGTTTAAGCCTGGTCTTTACCCTGTTGATATTCTTTATCGCAATTCTCTGGTACGGAATTTTGAAAGATCTGAATGTGGATTGCGGATGCTTTTCAGGAGAAGCGCTAAAGGGCCAGGTTAGTCTTTGGGAGGCTTTTTATAGAGACCTTATAATGACCGGAGCTTCTATTTTCTTATTTTTATTGAGGTGGGTCCAGTCGGATCGAAAAGTTGTTTTTCCCTTATTGGCAAAAATCAAACAAATTATCTAAGGAGGATTTAACAGGATGACTAAAATGAAAGTTTTTGGGATTTTACTGCTTGTGAGTTTATTTGTTCTTGGTTTGGCCGGTTCTTCCATGGCGGAATGGGGCAGCAAAGAATTAGACACGGAAAAGATCGCAGTTAATTTGTTAAAAGAAGTTGAACGGGGCGGCTATAAAGTGGTTACTACTGCGGAACTCAAGGGCTGGATAGACCAGAAGAAGGAGATGCTGATAGTCGACACCATGCCTTATGAAGACAGCTACAAAAAGCAGCATGTTCCCGGCGCCGTTCAAATGGAATTTCCCATTCCGGAGCTGACCCAGTTGGACGAAAACAAGAAAGTCGAGCTCGAAAAACTGCTTGGCCCGAATAAAGATCGTTTAATAGTTATTTATTGCGGTTTTACAAAATGCACCCGCAGTCATAATGGAGCAATGTGGGCCGTCAAAATGGGGTACAAGAATGTATACCGCTACCCGGGCGGCATAAAAGCCTGGGGTGAGGCCGACTATCCTGTAGATAAAGTTAAATAAGTTTTACCGTTTATAATGCCTTTCAGCTTATGGCACAGGGCTTTATTTTGTGGAGGTTATTCTCTTTCTAATCTATGCCGCGATAAATCAAAACCATTTATTTGAACCGTTATGAGTCTATTTACGGTTCGGAGGACATACCATGTCAACACCTTACGATGCCATGTGGGAAAAGTTAAATATAGACCTCGATGCACATTCGGGTTTACTGGCGGTTCTTGGCAAATTTTACGGGGATATCTATTTGAGCCAGTCAGGGCGCCTGAAGGGCATGGAATATCTGGATTTTGTTCTTTCCGAGGTCCACGGACTCCGGATCAAGGAAATTCAG
>JAHJRK010000563.1 GCA_018830925.1 Pseudomonadota bacterium | reverse complement strand
CTTGAAACCGGTTAATGCAGACCGCGGGCAGATTCTGCAGGTTTTGACAAATCTTTTAATAAATGCACGGCAGGCCATGCCGGGCGGAGGCACGATTGCTGTTACCGTGAAAAACAGGGCTATAAACAGCAGGAACAGCATAGGATCTCTTCCGGAAGGCGAGTATGTGTCGGTTTCAGTAGGGGATGAAGGGGTCGGAATACCACAAAATAATTTACAGAAAATATTTGATCCGTTTTACACAACGAAACAGGATGGAAGCGGACTTGGTCTTGCGACATCCCATTCAATAATAACAAGGCACGGAGGGCATATAGAGGTTGAATCGCATGTTGGAGAAGGATCTGTTTTCACCTTTTATCTTCCTGCAGCAAAAGAAGCGCTGAAAGAACCTGGAACAAAAAAGGATAAAATAGCTATCGGAACCGGCAGGATTCTTTTGATGGATGATGAAGCAAGTATCCGCGACCTGGGATCTCAGATTCTTAAAAAAGCCGGATATGAAGTTGATGTCGCTGAAGATGGGGAAAAGGCCATAGAACTTTATGTGGAAGCAAGAGGCGCCGGAAAGCCTTACAGGGCAGTCATCTTTGATCTGACTATTCCCGGAGGACTCGGCGGTATGGAAACCATGAAAGTTCTCAAAGAGATAGATCCGGAAATCAAAGGAATAGTGATAAGCGGGTACAGTCAGGATCCTGTCATGAGTAATCCGGAAGAGTACGGGTTTGCGGTGGCTCTACAAAAACCTTATAACATAACCAGGCTGACCCACATTCTTTCCATGATAATCGGCGATATCTAAAAACCTTCAGTTACAACATTTTTATCATAAGCGGAATGGCAATCATTGAACCGATTGCGGCCCCGAGGTTTGTAAATACAACCACAAGGAGAATTCTTGTAATCTTGTTTCTCCAGAATCCTCTTAAGGAAAGGATATCCTCCGGGAGACTTTCGAGATCCTTAACCTTTGGTTTGCGGGAGAAGGCTTCCACCAGCCCCGAAACCCACCCTGCCGCTATGAGCGGATGAATGGTTGTTAAGGGTGCTGCAAGAATCGAAGATAAAATAGTCAAAGGATGAGCCATAGCCAGAAGAGCGCCCAGTCCTGCAAGAAGACCGGTTATAAGTATCCACCATGTTATCATGTCTGTTCCGGCTTTTGTTCCGCCGTAATAAAAGCCAAGAGCAAAAAGTATTATTATGCCGGCAGCCGTGATCCATTGGATAGCATCCGACAGCCTGCTTTTAGGTGGTATTGTTTCAAGCGCTTCGGTATTTATGGTGTCGTTCCAGTACGATTTTATGCCTTTCACATGGCCTGCGCCGACAACCGCCACGATTTTTCTTCCGGGCGCCGACTTTATCTTCTGGGCAAGGTACATGTCTCTTTCGTCAATCAATATTTTTTTTAAAACAGGCAGCGATTTTCCAACCTCTGCAAGAAGTGTCTCAAGAACATCCTCCTGCTTCATTTTTTCTATATCTTTTTCGGTAATATCACCGACTTCTCCCAGGGACATGATGAGTTGAAAAAGGAGTTTAATCTTTCCCCATAATCCCATATTGCGCCATACTCTTGATAAGGTTACCCTTATATCTCTGTCAGCCGGATATATTATTGATCCCGCGGCTTCACCTGCCCGGATAGCCTCGATCATCTCCTGACCCGGAACTATATCAAATTTCTTTGCGATTCTTTTTTGAAAAGATGCGAGAATGAGATTTGACAGAAGAAGAAAAGATTTTTTTTCTTTTATTACCTTAACGATATCGGTATTGAGCCAGGCATCTTTCTGCTGTATCGAATTGTATCTTGATTCACACAGCTCAACGCAAACGGTATCGGGTTTTTTGTCATTAATTACAGATGTTACAAGCTGAACGCTATCCTTTGAAACATGGGCTGTTCCAATGAGAATGATCTCTTTATCTTCATATGAGAGATGATGTACCATATTACAGTTGCAGGTTTCTGTCATTATATGTAGTTTTCCTCTGTTGGTATTGTAAAACAGGGATTAAAATAATACAGGGATATTATTAAAGCAAGGTTTAAACCGAAATGTATTGGAAGGGTCCAAGGATTCAAGGATTCGAGGGGTAAAGGATTTAATAGATAAAGGAGGAGACTGTATTAATGAAAGACGAGTCAGGCTGTGCATCAGCCCTTAAATCAATATCAAGAGAGCCCTACTATCTTGTTTGCGGGAATGAAATAAAGATGTTTGAAGCCGCATATGATGCAAGGCTTCCCGTCATGCTGAAAGGACCGACAGGGTGCGGCAAGACAAGATTTATAGAGTACATGTCATATCGCTTGAAACGGCCGCTTATTACGGTTGCCTGCCATGAGGATCTTTTTGCGACCGATCTCACGGGCAGGTTTCTGTTGAAAAATGATGAAACAGTCTGGATGGACGGTCCCTTGACAAGGGCGGTTCGTACAGGGGCCATATGCTATCTGGATGAAATAGTTGAGGCCAGAAAAGATACAACGGTTGTAATTCATCCTCTGACCGATTACAGGCGGACTCTCGGGATCGATAAAAAAGGGGAGGTAATATCCGCACATCCTGATTTCATGCTGGTCGTTTCCTATAATCCGGGATATCAGTCGATTTTGAAGGACTTGAAGCAGAGCACGCGCCAGAGATTTGTATCTCTTGAGTTTGATTATCCCGAATCTGAAAAGGAAGCCGAAATTGTCTCTCATGAAGGCGGTGTAGAAATTGATATGGCATTAAAGCTTGTTGCTCTTGCCGGAAAAATAAGGAGCATGAGGGAGCATGGATTGACCGAAGGGGCGAGTACCCGTCTTTTGATATATGCAGCACAGCTTATCGGAAAAGATATTCCGGTTAAAGAAGCCTGTCTCTCAGCCATATGCCTGCCCCTGACGGATGACGGAAAGCTTATTGAAACTTTAACCGACCTTATAGAAGACGTATTCTGATACCGGCATAAAATAATGGAAGAGACAGATCCTTTACAAAAGCTTTCTTTTGCCGATCCTTCGATCGCGAAGGCAATAAGAGAGAGTTTGGGAAAAAGAAATGTCAGGCTTACTGGTGATCTTGCCCGTATCCTTGCTGACGAAGTCACATGGGCTCTGTCTGAAGAGTACTCCTTCGGAAGCGCACTTGCTGAAGGCTATATCGGTCTGTTTGGAAGCTCAAACCCGGATAAGATTCATATCTACAAAGAGCTTGTGCGAAAAGCGGGCGAATCGGGTCCTACCCTCGCGCGGATAATGGCCGAACACCTTGTTCCTGTACTTATATATGGTGATGAAGCCCTTCTTGAAAGCTTTCTTGATGCCGTATCTTCGATGCAGAAAAAGGGAACGTATACGTTGGCAGAACCGCTTAAAGCCGTTACGATCCTGCTTGATAAAGGCGACAGCAAAACATGTTTTGTTTATCTCAAGATTCTCAAATATCTTTTCTCAAAAGATTTGACATACGGAGAGAGTCGTCATTTTGCCCATATGTTGCCTAAAGCAGTCCTTTCTTTTCCGCCTTTAAAAAGAGCCTGGCAGGCAGAGCAGCTTTATCGGATTATCCTAGAAGATTATCATCTTACAGGTCCGTTTCTCGAGGGCATGGGGAAAGGGCTTTCTTTTCTTTTATCTGATGCCCTGAAAGAATTTGTATCCATTTGCCTTAAAAAAATTGAAAAAGATAAGTCTCTGGGAATAAAGTTACTATCTCTTGAATCCAGATTCGGTGCAGATACTCTTTTGAGCCTGCGGACAGCAGTTCCTCTTTCAGATGTCCGGCAGCAGCTTGCGCGGTATATAAAGGCAAAAACCGGCACTGTATTTTCCATATGCCCGCTTTCTCAAACGCCGAAAAATATGCGGCGGGAAATACTGAATGAACATGGCGACAGGCCGTTTGTTTTTTCCGACGGGAAAATCATATATTTGCCTGATGAGATAAGTCTCTGTGACAGTTATGATGAAAACAGGGATCTATATAAGTGTCTTGTACGACTTGAATCAGGGTACCATGAGTTCAATTCTTTCGAATTTGACTTTGAAAAAGCGCTTCAATGTTGTGGATGTTTCAAAGACGGAGCTGCACCTGTTCAAGGAAAAGAGGATCCGGATATCCGGGATATACCTGGTGTCAAAAAAGAGTGTTCTGATCTGGAAAAATTTTTTGAGATTTTTGCAGTAAAAGAGCTTGCCTCCGATCTTTTTAATATATTCGAACAGGGTCGTCTCAGAATTATCAGTCAGGAAAAATATCCGGGCCTTGTCAGAATTTCCTACCCACTGCTTTTTAAAGAAGCTCGGAGGATATGGAAGAATGAAAATCCGGAGCCGCTCCTGTTTCTTCTATACATGAGAATAGCGCTTGGCAAAGAATCTCCTGATTCTATTGAGACTGATGTTAGAACAACAGCGCTTGTCAATGTAATATCCGGAATTTTTGAACCGAAACAGCGAGCGCATTCCCCGCTGCTTGCGGCGGGGTTAGCGAGCGAATTAAAGACAGACACTATTCCATACGGTCGAAGATTCCCCGCTGCTTGCGGCGGGGAGCTTCAAAAAACAACAGAAGAGGAGAGAAGTGTTGAAGCATGTGCTTCTCTTGTCTTTCAGACATACGGCAGGGTTGAAGCTCTGCTTAATGAAAACAAAAAAGGCGACCATCTTGAAGGTTACAGGCCGTTTAAAATGCCTTTTGGCCGCCGACTGAGACCGGACTTATATTTTTCCGCCAATAAAAAATATGAAGAGATGGGGAAAAAAATAAAGGCGGAACTTGAAAAGAGAGACATTCATGTTTTTAAATCCGAGATAATAAAGCGGCTTGTTAAAAACAACGGGGATCTTTCAAAAGACGATATCAGGGGAATAATAATTTCTTCCCGCGATTTTTCGGACCCGGACAGGAATAATAACGGGGTAACACAATCTGAATTATCTTTGTCTCTTTTTCCGGAGTTGGTCATTAACAAGGAGGAGCAGGCTTATCCGGACGATGATCCTGCTGTAGCAGTATTCCGGTACAGGGAATGGGATTCGAATTTATGCGATTACCTTAACGATCATGTCAGAGTGCAGGAAAGAAATATCGAGGGATTTAAAAGCGATTTCTATTTAAGTACCCTTAACCGCTATGGGGGAACAGTAAAGAGAATCAGGCGTGAATTTGAACTTTTAAAGCCTGAAGAGATTAAAATATTGAAAAAGTGGATTGATGGAGAAGAATTTGACACCTGCGCCCTTATAGACCATGCAATCGATAAAAAAGCCGGGATGGTTCCTTCAGACAGGCTGTATACTAAAAGGATTAAGCAGCATCGGGATATTGCGGCACTCCTCCTTGTTGATCTTTCCCGGTCAACCTCAGCCCTGGTTATGGAAGCAAATAAATCAGTTCATGAAATCATAAAAGAGGCCGTGGTGCTTTTTTGCGAAGCCCTGAATGTTACAGGGGACAAGTTCGCTGTTGCAGGTTTTTCCGGAACAGGAAGGCTTGGGGTCGACTACTACACCATTAAAGACTTCTCTGAAAGCATGGATGACAGGATAAGGCAGAGAATAAATGCGGTCTTTCCCCAGAGAAGAACAAGAATTGGAGCTGCAATCCGTCACGCAACACGGCAACTTGAAAAAACGGCTTCAAAAGTCCGGCTGCTTCTGATCATAAGCGATGGTTTTCCCAATGATACCGGTTATAAACAGAATTACGCCGTTGAAGATACGCGGATGGCAGTGTTCGAAGCGCATTCGAAAAAAATATTCGTTCGGGCAATAACAGTAGACGCTGCCCCGGATTCTAGGCTGGATGATCTCTACGGGCATTTTCACCACAATGTTATTTCCGATGTTCGCGAACTTCCTGACAGGCTTTTAAGAATATACGGAACCTTGACCCGGCAATAACATAACAGCCGAATTTCGAATGCCGGACTTCGAACTTCGGAGTATGAGCTACGGGATAGATTGGGAGTTGTTCAGGTCAAAAATGAGTCCGCATAGGCGGATTGGCGGAGTCTGAATCTCGTTCTTGCTAAACGGCAGAACCCATTACCTATTCCAGCCTCAAAGGGTATGTTATTCAAAGGGCTCTCTATTGCTCTTTGCAACAGCCTCAATTATGTCGGCGGCCTTTTCGGGGAGACTGAAGACATCTGTTTCTGCAATATATTTTTTTCCGTTTTCCCGCCACCTTGCTTTCTCTTCAGATGTCAACATGCAGGAAAGCATATGATTAAGTTTTTCCTGGTCAAAAGGAGACGGCACCAATTCTCCGGCCCCGGCTTTCGAAACATGAAAACTGTAGCCGCATACATCTGATGCAAGAACGGGCAATCCAGAGGCCATTGCTTCAACAAGGACTGTTCCGGTGTTTTCCCTGTACGCCGGATGCAGAAGCAGATCCGCGGCCATTAAAAAACGTGGAATATCCGGGCGGCCTCCTAAAAAGCGCACTTTATCCTGAATCCCAAGCTGTTTTGAGCGTTTAAGAAAAGGTTTTGTCTTGTCCTGACCAAGAACGAGCAGAACTGTTTTTTCAAGCAGAGAAGGGGAAAGTGAATAAATCGCCGAAATTGCACGATCAAGACCTTTGGTTTTAAAACCTGAACCTATGAAAAGTATTATATTATCATTTTCTCCGATTGAGAATTCGGATCGGAGCGCCTTTCTTATATCAGAGGCATCTTTGGAGGCGAGGCGGTTCTTATCGATTCCGGGTGGAAGGATGTGAAATCGTTTTTCATCTGTGCCGTAAAATTCAATAAAAGATTCTTTTTCTTTTTCGGATATCAACAGAATTTCGGTTTTGGAATCTTTCGAAAAAACAGACCTTTCAAAACCGGAATAGGTCCGGCAGCGCCCTGTCAGGCCGTAAAAAAATCCTCTGTCACGGGCCTTTGCCGCAAAACATGAATCTGCCGCAAAATAGAGATCGAGCCCCGGCATTTTATTAAATCCGACAACAGCATCGTATTTGTGTGTCGAAAGAGGCTTTGAGACCTGCCTCACGAAGGATTCGCATCTTAAATGATTTGCCGGTCCTTTCCCGGCCATGACTGAAATATTCATATCTTCGGGAATTTCTCCCTTCCATGCGCTGCAGAACAGGTCAACCTGATGTCCGCGCGACATGCAGGTCCGCGCGATCCTCAAAAGATCCCGCTGCATTCCGCCGAAGGTTATATACT
>JAHJRK010000091.1 GCA_018830925.1 Pseudomonadota bacterium | reverse complement strand
GCTTCGTAAAGAGTCAACCATAGCTCAATCTACCTGCGGGTTTAAGCTCCCGGCTCCAAGCTCCCTGACCTGCATGTCAAACTCGCGGTTGACTTTTTCTATATATCCGTTATCGGCAAAACTGTAATATTTATTATCTCCTATCACAAGGTGTTCATGAACAGTCACGCCCATAACCTTGCAGGCAAAAATAAGCTGCCGCGTAACGGATATATCTTCTGAAGATGGCGCCGGATCACCTGACGGATGATTATGGGCAAATATCAGGGCAGCAGCGTGATGATCAAGAGCGGCCCGCGCAACTTCCCTCGGATAGACCGAACTTGAAGTAAGCGAGCCCTGGAAGAGTGTTTCAGTCCTGATCACTTTATTTTTGGAATCAAGAAATATTACCTTGAAGCATTCTATATTTTTATCCCTCAGATCATGATTGAGGTATTCAAACAATTCCTTTGAGTTGTTTATAGGATCTTTATTTATCAATCTTTTTTCAAGATACCGGTTCGCAGTGGCATGCACAAGCTTTATCCCGAGGAGGTTTTTCGGACCTATGCCCTCTATCTCGCACAATTCATTGGGTGAAGCCTCAAGAACTCCCTGTAGAGTTTTAAATCTTTGCAATGCCGCCTTTGCTGCATCCTTGCAATCTCTTCTGGGGGTGGCAAGGGTCAGGAGAAATTCTATTACTTCGTAATCGTGGAAACCGGAGAGGCCTGATGACATGAATTTGACACGAAGTCTCTCTCTGTGGCCTTCGGCCTTATTTTTTTTGTCACTGCTCATCCATTTCCTGCTTAAGGTCTCTTGTCATAAGCCTGAGGACGGCCTCTTTCGGAGAGACATCTTCATAGAGTATACGGTATATTTCATGGGAAATGGGCATCTCGATGCCAAGTTTTAAAGAAAGATTGTAGACCGACTTTGCGGTCTTTACTCCTTCCGCAACCATGCGCATTTCGGAAAGGATCTCTTTTAACTTCATGCCCTCCCCGATTTTTTTCCCGACAGTATGATTCCTGCTCAGGTCCCCGGTGCATGTCAGAAGCAAATCACCGATACCGGCAAGACCTGTAAAAGTTCTCGGGTTAGCTCCAAGCGCCACCCCCAGACGTCGTATTTCGGTCAGGCCCCTTGTAATAAGAGCGGCTCTCGTATTTAATCCGAGACCAAGGCCGTCTATAACACCCGCGGCAATGGCAATAACATTCTTAACCGCGCCCCCCAGTTCCACGCCTGTAACATCATCGTTAGTGTAAACCCTGAAAAACGGAGTGGCAAAAACAGACTGAACAAATGCTGCTGCATCAGGATCCTTTGATGCCGCAGTCACGGCGGTAGGAACTTTTCTCGCAACCTCCTTTGCAAAGCTCGGCCCTGAAAGGGCTGTAAAGTTTCCCTCCGGAATAACATGAATACATTCCTTAAGAACGCCGGACATGGTTAGATATGTGCTGTTCTCTATCCCCTTTGAAGCTGATACTATTATTGCATCCCTCTCTATCAAACCCGAAATTTTCATTGCGGTTTCGCGCATTACATGGGATGGAACAGCTATCAGAACAAGGTCCTTTCCTGTAACAACATCCTTAATATCATTTGAAGGAAAAAGATTTGGAGAGAGCTTCACGCCGGGAAGAAAAACTTTGTTTTCCCTTATTTCCAGAATCTGATCTTTCACTTCTTTCTCAAAAACCCAGAAGTCTATTTTAAATCCTTTATCCGCAAGAAGATTCGCAAGAGCTGTACCCCAGCTCCCTGCGCCTATAACACCAATTCTGGCCTTGTCTATATCCGTTATGTTAATCATTTAAAATTCTGTTTAATCCTTTTCTACAAGCCTCGCAGCGCCGATAACTTTTTCGGTCGGATCCCTGTTAATCAGCTTGACGCCCTGGGTATTTCGGCTGATAATAGAAATTCCGCTTATAGGAGTGCGTATTATTTTTCCCGTATCGGTCATAAGCATCAGGTCATCCGCGTCATCGACAATAAGTATTGTAACAACCCGTCCGTTTCGTTCAGTTGTTTTTATGCCTATGACACCCTTTCCCCCTCTTTTATGAACGGGATATTCATCTATCGATGTTCTTTTCCCGAAACCGTTTTCGGTAACAGCAACGAGTGTCTGGCCGTGAGTCAGGACTTCCATTCCCACAATACGGTCGCCGTCGGCCAGGCGCATTCCGCGCATTCCGCCTGCGACACGCCCGGTTGTACGCACATCCGACTCGTGGAAACGGATAGATTTTCCCATTGCGGAACACACAAAAACATTAAGCGTTCCGTCCGTAATCCGCGCCGCGATAAGCTCATCCGCTTCACCAAGATTTAACGCCTTGATTCCTCCCACCCTGGGACGGCTGTAATCCATCAGATCAGTCCTTTTAACCTGCCCCTGTTTGGTTGCCATAATTACATAAGAACCTGGCTCAAAAGCCTTCACGGCAAGAATGGTGGTCAGCTTTTCACCTTCATTAAAGTTAAGGAGATTTACGATAGCCTTTCCGCGGGTTGTCCGTCCGGATTCCGGAATATCATATACCTTGCACCAGTATACTTTCCCCTGATTTGTAAAAAAGAGGAATGTATGGTGGGTTGAAGCGACAAAAAGGTGCGCAACGAAATCTTCCTCCTTGGTGCCCATCGCCGTTTTCCCCTTTCCTCCGCGGCCCTGGGCCTGATAAACACTTGCAGGAGTTCTCTTGATATATCCGTCTTTGGAAACAGTTACAACCATATCCTCTTCTACTATCATATCCTCAATGGAAATATCCTCTGTCTCCTCTATAATTTCAGTTCGGCGGGCATCACCATACTCATTTTTTATCTGAGTAAGCTCATCTTTTATGATATTCAATATGAGTTGTTCACTTGCAAGAATCTCCCTGAATCTGGTGATATCTTTAAGAATAGAATTGTACTCATCAATAATTTTGTCACGCTCAAGGCCGGTAAGCCTTTGAAGGCGCATATCGAGAACGGCCTGGGCCTGAATCGGCGTCATGCTGAATTTTGATATAAGACCGTTTTTGGCATCTCCCGGAGATTTAGAACTTTTGATCAATGAAATGACGGCATCGATATTATCTATTGCTATCTTGAGACCTTCGAGTATATGGGCCCGCGCTTCGGCTTTTTTCAGATCGAACCTTGTCCGCTTTACTATTATATCCTTCCGGTGAAGGATAAAATACTCTAGTATCTCCTTTAATGTAAGAATCTCCGGCCTGTTGTTTACCACGGCAAGGAAAATGATTCCGAAGGTGCTTTCCATACGGGTATGCTTGTAAAGCTGGTTTATCACCACCTTCGCTACCTGGTCTTTTTTTAGTCCGATGGCAATCCGCATCCCATCCCTGTCGGATTCGTCCCTTATATATTTTATGCCCTCTAACTGCTTATCACGGATCATATCCGCAATCTTCACTATAAGCACGGCTTTGTTGACCATATAAGGAAGCTCGGTAACCACGATGGTCTCATTTTGATTCTTTTTATCAATTTCGACCTTAACCCGGGCCCGTATTTTAACTTTGCCTCTCCCGGTGGAATAGGCTTCCGATATTCCGCTCTTTCCATGGATAATTGCGGCTGTGGGAAAATCAGGGCCGGGAACTATTTTTATAAGCTCTTCACAGGCAATACCGGGATTATCAATAAGAGCTGCTATAGCATCTGCAACCTCGGTCAGGTTGTGCGGAGGAATACTTGTTGCCATGCCGACGGCGATTCCCGAAGATCCGTTTATCAGAAGACATGGAATTTTTGCGGGCAAAATTGAAGGTTCGGTAAGGGATTCATCATAGTTCGGGACAAAACCAACTGTCTCCTTATCGATATCCTCCATCATTTCATGGGCAAGGCGCATCATCCTTACTTCGGTATACCTCATCGCAGCGGGAGGATCTCCGTCTACCGAACCGAAATTGCCCTGCCCGTCAACCAGCATGTACCTTAACGAAAAATTCTGCGCCATGCGCACCATAGTATCGTAAACAGCGGTATCGCCGTGCGGATGGTACTTGCCGATGACATCACCCACAATCCTTGCCGATTTTTTATACGGTTTATTCCAGTCGTTCTTCAGCTCGCGCATTGCGTAGAGAACACGGCGGTGAACAGGCTTAAGACCATCCCGGACATCCGGCAAAGCCCTCCCGATAATAACGCTCATGGCGTAATCGAGATAGGACTTTTTCATTTCGGTTTCGATGTTAATCTCTGATACTTTTTCAGCTTCCATCATAAAAGAACCTTATTAACTCTATTGCTATCATTAAAATGAAATTTCTTCCTGCTTAGGAGCCGTTACGAAATAACTGTTACTTTCTGAACCATTTCGTTAGGAGCCGTTACAAAATAACAATTACATTTCTGGCTATTTTGTTACGGCTCCTTATGCCTATCAAGGCTTACGGCTCCTTATGCCAGTCACGGCTTACGGCTCCTTATGCCGTTCTTGCCATTTAAACGGTACGGTTATTTTATTCCAACGGCTTAACGTAATAACAGCATATTACCTGCAGAATTTAAAACCGGCAAAAAAAGCGGTATTCGATAAAGCCATTGACTCACGATACTATTGATAAGAAAAAAAGATTGATGGACTTGTAAAAAGCCATAATTCAAACGGCAAAGTAATCCGTCTGAGGCGTACATTATGAAAGGCGCCTGAATCTTGAGGAATGAAGCGCAACACAACAGAATGACTTTTTACGAAGCCGTCAAAATTGACGCTCTCGTAAAAAGTTATATGTGAACGGATTTGGGATTTTTGGGAAACAGATTTTTGAATCACTGAGTGTTAAAAATCATCCGCCATAATTCTGGCGGATGATTTAGCGAAGTGATTTAAAAGTCCCCAAAAAGCTCATTGAGTGAACATATTTCGACTTTTTACGAGTTCATCAAAATTAATCTTCTTTATTTGCTGACAAACGCGCCGGCAACAAATAAAAGGAATACTTCATATACAAGCACGGGAACATAACTGCCGAAAAGAGCATAAACTATCCCGCCCCCGATTATGGCAGGCACGCCACAAAAAACCAGAACTCCTAATTTTCTGCTGATGTCCATCTTGTGAATCTCCTATAATCAGTTGAATCTATATAATAAATTTTAGTCTGTAGGCTGAAGACTATTAGACTG
>JAHJRK010000090.1 GCA_018830925.1 Pseudomonadota bacterium | reverse complement strand
CTGCCGTTTCCCGATGATCATTTTGATGTGGTGATTTCTAATGGCGTGATCAACCTGATTCCGGACAAAGACGCGGCATTGAGTGAAAGCCTGAGGGTGCTGAAGACTGGAGGACGCTTGATGATCGCTGATCAGGTGATGGCGGGCAGTATTCAAAAAAGTCTTAAAGACCGCCTCTCCAACTGGTTTCAGTGAGAGGGCGGCGCAATACCGGGAATGGATTTCCTGGCGCTGATGCATAAAATCGGATTTACGGATGAGGAACTTGTGTCTGAAACCGGTTTGAACAGTTCTCCCAAAACAAGGGGAGTCTTGTTTCGTGCGCAAAAATCCGATAAAACAGATACAATGAAGAGATCCCTTTTGGAGGACTCCAATAACATAGAAGGCAAGATCGGCATGAAACCCAAAAAAAATCCTCCCTCAATAGAAGCGGTCCTGGAAAAAGCCTTTGGACTCGGAATCGAAAAAGCAAAGGTCATCGACACCAGTACGGTAACGGTGGAAAAATGGGTGCGATGGAAATGTCTTTATGGGTGCCCATTTTACGCTAAAGATGCCTATCATCCCCCAATTGCCCCTGATATTAACGAAACCAGACTTGTTCTGAGCGAATATTCTAAAGCGATACTCCTGAACAGCTCCAAAGGAAAGGCTCTCTCGGATATTGCGATTCGGCTTGAGGAAGAAGCATACCACATGGGGTTTTACAAAGCATTTGCCCTTACAGCACTGCCATCGGGTCTGGATGAAAGCGTTAACACGGGCGCAACCTGACCTTCCGGAGAAGGTGAAGGTCCGTGTGATCTTCAAAATAATAAGGTGATTAAACAAAAAATCAGACCCATGATGGAAGCTTGCGGTATTGACGTTTTCCGAACCGCCAGAAATAATGGTTTCGAGATTGATACCGAAAAAGAAACCCATGGCCATTGGCAATTATTTTGCTTTGGTGTTAATTGAGTAACAGAAATGGCAAAGCATGGAGGTTTATTGAAAGCAACGATTTTTTCAGACTGATATACGAGTTTCAAAAATGGTATAAATCAGCATGATGGAGGCACAATGGCAGTTATAGAAAAATTTCTGGGACGTCGGGTGAGCTTGCCCGATAATCTGCGCTATTTTGTGAAACAGGGGCTTTGGGCAAGATTGGACGACAGCGCCATTATCTTTGGCTTTTCCGAACCGGCCCTGACGCTTTCCGGCGGAATCCAGGACCTTAACTTTCTGGCTGAAGACGGCGAAACGGTGGAACAGGGCCAGTCTGTACTTTTTGCGATCACCGGCAAGATCCTTTATATCGATTCTCCGGTTCAGGGCATCATTCGCTTCAACGTCGAAGCCAAAACCGATCCCGCGATAATCAACCAGGATCCATATGCGAGGGGCTGGCTCTTTGCCGTGACCACCGCAATCTCTGCTGCCAGGGTGTACCAGAACCTTCCGGAATGCGCTGCTTACCTGCAAAGCCTTCAGGGCAGCGAAGGGTTCAAAAACCCGGAAGGGCTGAAAGGCGGAGTCAGCGGCATATGCAAGGCGGTTTATTCGGGAATCCGGATGCAGAAAATCAATCAATAAGGATATTTGTGATGGGCGAGGTCTATGTTGAGATTGTGGCCAAACAGAAAGGGTGCATCCTTTGTGATTTAGCCATCTGTATTCTTGAAGAAATCGCGCCTGAGTTTACGCCGGGGATGCTGCGCTGGTCGGTGGTTGACGTGGGCAACAGAAGCGGACTTTCGCGTATGGAAGAACTTACCCGTTGCTGCGGAAAAAGGCCGGCTGTTCCCTCCATCGTCATCAACGAGAAAATAGCCTTTAATCATATTCCGGACATGGAAGCCCTGTCACGGGCGATCAGAGAAATCATCGCCGGCAATGCAGCAACTGGTCTGAATATTGAGTGATTATATGGCAAACAGTGTTTTTGACACTTTTTCTATTGTTGATGATTCGTGATTTTAAAAGGACACACTCGGAAGGCTGTTAACTATATGACCACCATGTTAGTTCGCGAACAAAACACTCTGGGAAATATCCAGGACGCCGGCAAAAGGCCAGTTGCAGGAACTTTTGTTTGTAACACCTACTTATCAATACAACCAATGAATGTTAAGCATTGAACATAACCATTAGTAAGCAGTGCTTCTATTGTTGGATGCTGGAGCCTCGAACCGGACACATCCGGCTATGGTCATTCCAGAGCTTCCCTTACCTTGGTGGCGAGTGCCTCCATTTGGAAGGGTTTCTGGAGGAAATTAACTCCTTCGTCGAGAATACCACGGTGGGCGATTACATCGGCCGTATAGCCCGACATGAACAGGTATTTCATACCCGGCCTAAGGGCGGTAAGCCGCTTTTGCAGATCACGACCGCTCATCTCCGGCATCACAACATCGGTCAACAATAGGTGTATGTCGCCAGTATACTGTCCGACCAGTTGAATAGCCCCGTTCGGTGTAACCGCAGTCAACACCTTGTAACCCAAACCTTCGAGCATCATTTCAGCCATTTTCAGGAGCGCTTCGTTGTCTTCGACAAGCAGCACCGTCTCGGTGCCGGTCAGTGGCTCGGCATGCGCGCGTGGTTCGTCGATTGCAGATCCATCTTCCCAATGCCGGGGCAGGTAAATCTTGAAAGTCGTGCCCTTTCCAGGCTCACTGTACACATTAATTAATCCGTTGTTCTGCTTGACTATGCCGTACACTGTGGCAAGCCCCAAGCCGGTACCTCTTCCAACCTCCTTGGTGGTAAAAAAAGGCTCAAAGATCTTCTCACAGGTATCTTTGTCCATGCCGCACCCGTTGTCACTGACCGCAAGCATGGCATAATGTCCGGGGACAAAATCCACATGCCGAGTGCAATATGAATCGTCAAACTCTGCATTACCGGTCTCGATTGTAATTTTACCGACACCGGAAATTGAATCACGGGCATTAACCGCCAAATTGGCCATAATCTGGTCGATCTGAGATGGATCCATCTTAACCGGCCACAGGTTTGCGGCGGGTGACCAGAAAAGGTCAATATTTTCGCCGATCAGCTTTCGAAGCATATTGAGCATGCCCATTACGGTATCGTTCAGGTCCAGTACTTTCGGTTCGATTGTCTGCTTACGGGCAAAAGCCAGAAGCTGCCGTACGAGATCCGCGGAGCGCCGTGCAGCGTTTATGATTTCCTGAAGGTTAGCATTGAGCGGGTTGGATGGTTCGAGATTAATCAGTGCGAGCTGAGAATAGCCAAGAATAATGTTCAGCATGTTGTTGAAATCGTGCGCCACGCCACCTGCCAGCTGGCCGATGGCCTCCATCTTCTGCGCCTGCTTATATTGCTCCTCCAGCTTTTTCTTCTCCGCCTCCACTCGCTTGCTTTCGGTGATATCACGTAAATTAATGACGCTGGCTTCAATATTCCCTTCCTGATTCCGATAACAGGATCCACTGATACTCACAGGAACCATCTTCCCTTCCCTTGTCAAACGGATGGTTTCAATTCCGGAAAAGTCTTTTCCGGCAATAACCATGTCGATCATCATCCGGGTTTCCGGCCAGCTCTCATCAGGCACAAAATCATCCATTTTCTTCCCGATCCGTTCTTCCAGTGACCATCCAAAAACACTCGTGAAAGCAGGATTAAGATAGATAACTTTCCCTTCAATGTCATAAACAATCATTGGGTCAGGATTTGCTTCCAGAACCAACCGGTATTTTCTTTCACTCTCCCTCAGAGCATCCTCCGCACACTTGCGCTCGGTAATGTCCCGGGTCACGGAGAGTATCCCGATGGGCTTTTGGTCCGTGTCGCGCAGAAAGGATAAGGAGAGCTCCGCTCTGAAGGTGGACCCATCCTTCCTGTATATTTCCAATTCCATGATACGGGTTCTTTTTGGATTTGCTTTTCCACTGGCTTCCAGTTTCATCTCTTCTTCGTAAGTCTTGTAAATTATCCGCGAGGATTCTATCGTCATGGTCTGCTCGGGGATCTGCTCCATGACCTCTTCGACGGTGAATCCAGATAAACGCATTACCGATGGGCTGACATATGTATAGCGCAAATTCATGTCCGTTACCAATATGGCGTCAGCCATATTATCTGCAATTAATCGATATTTTTCTTCGCTTTTGTGCAGCGCATCCTCCGCACGCTTCCGATCGGTAATATCTTCAATTATTCCCACACCACCAGGAATTAGTCCGTCTCCAACGATCATCGGTGCGAACAGAGCCCTTACCGGCGTAACTTTATCGGCAGTTACGGAATGATATACATCTTCATACAATCCGGTGCTTCCGCTGAGCGCTTTCCGAACGGCGGAAACAATATTCTTATCGGGCAGGTTGAGCATGTTTAGGCTAATGAGCACTTCCCGCGAAGATCCGATAATTTGAACGAAATTGTCATTGCACGCAAGAATAACGCCTTTTTCATCAAAAGATAAAAGACCCAGTGGCGAATACTCGAAAATCAAACGGTATTTTTCTTCACTCTTCCGCAGGGCTGTTTCGGATTGCTTTTTCTCCTCGATCTGTTCAAATAGAACCCGATTGGTCTGAAATAAGGTATTGTGGGTCTCTGTAAGCTGCCGGGTCGATTCCTCCAGTTTTTCGATCATCCCGTTTATTTCACTTCCCAGTCCGGTCAGCTCATCTTCTCCTGCAACACTTATACGGGCGGAAAAATCAGCGTCCATACCAATCTTATTTACATCCTGACCTATCTTTACCAGCCTGATAATAATCGATTTTTTCAGCAACCAGATAATAGCAAGGGCAAAGACCAGGAAGACCATAAAAGTAAGAATTGCCAGATACCGGATGGTTTTCTGCGCCTGCTGATGAACGTGTCGAGGCATGCGAACACTCAGCAGATAGGCCGGCTTGCCATAAACATCAGGGATCTGTGTGTAGCCCTCAGTTATGTCGGGGCTGATGTTTTTAACTGCTATCCCTGATGGCGCAGGAAGAGCTTCCTCTTTATATTTAAGGGGTTGCAGGGAAAGCATGGTCCTGGTCAATTTTGACCACCGCCGGAGAACCTCTTCGTCAAGATCACGTCCCATGATGAGGGTTCCCATTATCGGTCCCGAAAATGTACTCGTTAATATCGGGTGTGAGGCAAGGATGACGCCGCCATTTTTCAGGGGCAATATCCCTTTTTTACTGCTTTTGATATTGTCATGGCTGACCAGGAAGCTCCCGGCACGGAAATGTTCCATGATTTCAGGGGAAAGGGGAATCTGTTTGTCTTCCCTGTGATCATAGCCCGTTGAATATACCACCTCTCCTTTTCTGTTCAGGATGATAACTGCGTTCAACCTTAACTGGGAAAAAACAGAAATATCCATGTTCACTTTGATATACTTATCATTCCTATTCTGAACAAAGGCATAGGTTTCGTCCCAGCCCGCATAATCGCCCACAGTTGTGACAAGGGTTTCATATTCATAATCAATCGTGCTCAGGATTCGCTCGACATGATTTCTCATGCTGTCATTCTCAATAACATCAAAACCCTTCCACAGGATATTCGAGGAAACGAAAGACAAAACGGCTATCAACCCGATGAAGGTTGCACAAACAATAAAGTAGGTTTTTTTTGACAAGGTCATTTCTGACTACTCCCTATTGCTTTTCAGTTAACCCGGCAATGATACCGATCTTATTCTAACTTCAGGTTATTGATCAATAAATATGGCAACAAGTGGTTTTATCTTAAAGGTGGTCGGGCCATACATGGGAATTATTCACGCTACCCTTATGAACCACTTTTCATTTCCATTCAATCATAAAGTTTTTATGGGCACAGTCATTTAACGCCATGCGCAGTAACCCGGCCTACACCCTGAATTTCCTTGCAGACCGGGTTACCCCGACTCGGCGATTCCCTTTCGCCTTCAGCTTTTCTCTACATTCAGCCTGTATCAGAAGTCTTTGAATTCCTCATCATTCATAGGTATAAGATTCTTGGGATAAACCTCCTTTGATGCAAAAGCAGCTGCCTTTTTATTCCTGAGGGGTGTCCTTTCAGGAGGCTTGGGGTTCCTTTTGGATAAGAATTGCCTGTCTGGCTTATTATAAGTATTTCCGTTGCCATTGGTATGGCCACCAACTAGAGTGACAAGTTCATTCACAAAATTCTTCATCTCCTGTGTCTGGGCAGACATCTCTTCAGAGGCTGAAGCAGATTCTTCGGCATTTGCAGCATTCTGCTGAACTACTTTGTCCATTTCAGCGACAGCCTTATTGATCTGATCGATTCCCAGGGCCTGCTCGTTGGACGCAGCAGCAATCTCGGATACCAGACTTCCGACCTTGGCGGCACTCTTTGCCACTTCGCCAAAAGCTTCATTGGTTCTGGTGACCAGTTCCGATCCGTCCTTGACCTTCTTAACGGTTCCTTCAATCAGATTAGCCGTGTTTTTGGCCGCATCAGCCGCACGCATGGCAAGATTCCGGACTTCATCGGCCACCACCGCGAATCCGGCTCCGGCTTCTCCCGCTCTGGCTGCCTCAACGGCCGCGTTCAGGGCCAGCAGGTTCGTCTGGAAAGCGATCTCGTCTATTGTTTTAATGATTTTGGCTGTTTTCTCGCTTGCCTTGGAGATTTCCTTCATGGACTCGGTAAGGCTGCCCATCGATTCGTTGGCTGTTCCAACCATCTGCTTTGCTTCTTTCATGAGATTATCGGCCTGGGTTGCATTATCAGCGTTCTGTTTGGTCATCGAAGACATTTCTTCCAGTGATGAAGAAGTCTCCTCGATCGATGCAGCCTGCTCGGAAGCCCCCTCTGCCAGAGACTGGCTGGCAGAGGAAACCTCGCCGGAAGCCGAAGCTACCTGATCGGCCCCTTCGTTAAGTCCAGTCACTACTTCGTTAATGGGACGGGAAATGGACCGGGCCATAAAGTAAGCAAATAACAACCCGGCTGCACCAATTATGAATATTCCTGAAAGGATGGTATAAAAAATGGAACTAAGCTCTTTTTCTACATCATCGATGTAAATTCCTGAGCCAATGATCCACCCCCATTCTGGAAACCCTTTCACATAAGATATTTTAGGGACCGGTTTGGATTCTCCTGGTTTGGCCCAGTAGTAATCTACAAAACCCGCGCCCTCACTTTTGACTTTATCCACAAAGGCAACAAACAATCTCTTACCATTCGGATCCTTATTTTCCGAAAGATCCTTCCCGTCCAGCTCGGCCTTGATGGGGTGCATGACCATCCGTGGTTCCATGTCATTG
Organism: Pseudomonadota bacterium; assembly: GCA_018830925.1. Taxonomy (GTDB): domain Bacteria; phylum Desulfobacterota; class Desulfobacteria; order Desulfobacterales; family RPRI01; genus RPRI01. The sequence goes on along the minus strand of JAHJRK010000090.1, from coordinate 9,331 downwards.
ATCCAGAAATAATCATCTTTTTCATATCTCAGGTGCTTAATTGCTTGCAGAGCTTGTTTTTTACCCTCTTCCATCGGCAAGGCGTTGGCCTTTACCTGTTTGACGTAAAAGTCCAGCACTCCCCATGCAGTTTCAACTACATGTCGGGTTTTTAAGTACTTGGCGTCATACATGCTTTGCTTAACCTTTGGATATATAAAAGCAAAGGTTATCGAAAATCCGAGGGTAATCGAAACCCCAAGCAATATAATCCGGGTTGATAATTTGAATTTATTTAACATGATAGCTCCTTCCTTTTCGTTTTATTAAAAGCAAGATGGTTCCGTATTTTACAAAACCGCTGCGTTGCATTCTTGATGTTTTTTCAAATTTCCTGATTTAATCATTAAATATACCTTAATAAATCCCGATTTATAGCCGGATGTCTTTGTTGCAAATGATGTGCTTTTTTCATTAGTACCGAAATTAGGGTCATCGGATCCGGTTCGCCCCAAAAAAACATCCGCGGACAAATCCGATAACACTTGGCTGAATTCGATTTGGATGTATTGGAAAGAATCATTATGATGTCAAAGTCGCTAAACAGAGACTGCTGCTCCAAAACTTTGTCTATTTCTTCTTCATTATGCATATGGAGCAGGATGATACTCTCGAAAGAGATAAGGGGGTTTTTCAGCGTTTCCATGAGATTATCTATAGAAAAAAAAGGCAAGATCTCCCAGCCGGGCAGTTTGGACTGAAACGCTTTAAAAAAAAAGGCGTCATTATGAGAACTTTCCTGACCGGTGCCGTTAAAGTATAATAGTTTCATTTTCCCTTATCTGATTGCATTACTATGGCTGTAAACATCTACGATATTTAAACGGGTGCGTTTTGTTCCAGACTAAATTTAAATCAGATGTCAAACCGATTGGATCCAATTCGACAGCCGTTTAGATCATCAATGCTACAAATAGCATGCCAGAAAGGATCATTTTGAATTAAAGATAATAATTCAAGCTGTTATATATAATTGGCTGGGTATAGGGGTATGAATGATACAGCGAAATGTTCGTATTTTACGAACAGGTTGTCCGCAAAATACGAACCTGTCCGTTTTAAGCGGTCAATCCTTGATACTGAGTCCATGCTTCTTTAAAAGTTCATACAGGCGAGTTCTGGCAAGGTTGGTGATGCGGAGGGCTTCTTTGTAATTGCCCCTGGTTTTAGCAATGAGCATATGAAGGTATTCTTTCTCGATATTCTCCAATTGACGGTCCCGGTATTCCCGGAAGGTTGGTATCTCTCCAATCCCATCTGACGCATCAACTGCTGTCTGGTATTCACTGGAAGCTGATTTAGGTTTGATATTCTTCGAGACAATTGACTTAATGCTTTTTGCACGGATCTCCATGGGAAGATGCTTGGCAAACAATATCGGCTCGCCATAGGCTTGTGCCAGAGCCAATTCCAGGGTGTTGGATAATTCTCTGACATTGCCGGGCCAATCGTATGCTTCCAGCGTTTGGAAAAAGTCCTGGGAAAACCCTTTATCCGGAATCCCAAATCTATGACAAAGCTTGTTTGACAAGTGAATGGCAAGAGCTTTGATATCGTAAGCTCTGTCTCGTAAAGGCGGAAGCTCGATGGTGAATGTTTTCAGCCGGAATAGCAGATCCTGCCTGAAGCTTCCTTTTTCCACCATGCTTTCCAGATTTCGGTTGGTAGCAGTAAGGAGCCTGAAATCACTTCTTTGTTCATGAATCCCTCCAACCGGGCGATAACAATGCTCCTGCAATACTCTGAGGAAGCTCTTCTGCATCGAATATGGCAATTCGCCGATTTCATCCAGAAATAATGTGCCATGATTAGATTCTTGCAGCAAGCCTGGTTTGGATCTGTCTGCCCCGGTGAAAGCGCCCTTTTCATGACCGAACAGCACACTTTCAATAAGGTTCTCTGGCAAGCTGGCACAGTCCACTACTATGAAAGGCTTGTTAGACCGAGGACTGTTTCGATGAATAAGATTAGCTAATAACTCTTTGCCGGTGCCGGTCTCTCCGGTTATCAGGACATTAGCCTGGGTAGGAGCGGCTTTGGCAACAAGGTCCAAACATGCCTTCATCCGGGGGCTTTCTCCAATAACCCCCTCATGATCCATTACAACTAAAACATCGTTCAGCCGGGATTGTTCTCTAAACCGAATGGCACGTTGCAGGGTTAGGGTGAAATGGTCTATGGACACAGGTTTTTCCAGATAATCCCAAGCACCGCTCTTAACAGCCAATTCGGCGCCATCGGGGTCTCCGTGGGCGGTCATGATGATTATCTCAGGCTCCCCGGGACCATTGCGCAGTTCCGGCAGAGTATCCAGCCCACTGCCATCAGGCAGCCTTACATCGAGAAATACAACATCGAACGTTTTGGCACTACCAAGCGCCAGGGCGTCTTTTACAGATCCGGCGGTTTCGATTTCGTGCCCTAGATCGGAAAATTCACCTTCAAGTAAATCGCGAATATCCAACTCGTCGTCCACTATTAAAATTGAAGCCATAAACCGATCCTATCTTCGATTTAGATTTTATATTGCGGAGCTTTATTTTTTTAATGGCTGGTCCAGCACCATTCGAACGGTCCTGGCGATTTCTTCCACAAGTGCCGGTTTCATAATCACTTCTTTAATCCCCATAGCTTTGGCTTTAGCATGAGTTATCATTTCACTGTATCCCGTACAAAGAATGACCGGTATATCAGAACGAATGGCCATGATTTCTTTTGCCAAAACATCGCCGGTCATCTTCGGCATGGTCAAATCGGTTAACACCAAATCGAACTCATCCGGTTTTGCACGGAATACCTCCAGGGCTTCTTTGCTGCTTGTTTTCGTAGTTACTCTATAGCCTAATAGTTTAAGAACCTGTTTGCCCATTTCAACCTGTTGTTCTTCATCATCGACAAAGAGAATTCGTTCGTTGCCGGTGGGAAGAGGAATGCGGTCAAAAATTTCAGCTCCTTGTTCGTTTTCGATCACCGGGAAAAAAACATTAAAGGTTGATCCTTTTCCCGGCATGCTTTCAACTGATACCATTCCGCCGGAGTCCGCTACAATACCATGGACCACGGATAGCCCCAGACCGGTACCCTCCCCTAGTCCTTTGGTAGTGAAAAAGGGATCAAAAATACGGTCTCTGATTTCAGGCGCTATTCCTCGGCCGCTGTCACTAACGGTTAACTTGATAAACGGTCCGGGAACCATATCCGGATGTAGGTCTGTAACGTCAGCTCCAAGTTCGACATCGGTGAGGCTCACAACCATTCTGCCCTCTGTATCCTGCATAGCATGAGCGGCGTTGGTGCAAAGATTCATAATAATCTGATGAACCCGGGTGGGGTCACCCAGGATAAGCGAACCGCTTCCGATGTCCTGGTTAATTTCAATGGTTGTGGGTATTGAGGCCCTTATAAACTTTAAGGCCTCTTTTACAATCGGTTTTACCTGAACCGGCTTAATGACCCGGTCGGTCTGGCGACTGAATGCCAGAATCTGCTTGACAAGATCTCTGGCTCTGAGTCCGGCATTTAATACTCTCTGCAAATTATCCTCCAGTTTTGAACCTGGCGGAACATTGCGAATTGAAACTTCGGTGAATCCAATGATAGCCGAAAGTATATTGTTAAAGTCATGGGCAATGCCTCCCGCGAGTTGGCCTATGGCCTCCATCTTCTGTGCATGGCGATGTTGCTCCTCCAGCTTCACCTTTTCCGCCTCTGCCCGCTTGCGCTCTAACTGCAGCCACATGCCTTCCATAAGCAGGGTTAACTGCTGGACGTCGCCCTGGTCGTACTCTTCGGCTTTGTTACCTACACCAGCGATAATGACGATTCGGGAGTCCTCAAACACGGGTATATTCATGTGACGCTTCACGACCACGTGGCCCTCTGGATAGCCTTTCTTCAACGGGCTGGCGGCGGTGTAATCGTTGGTGATGACAGGCCGGCGCAGCCGGACCGCTTCACCCCAGAGCCCGGTGGTTTCTATTGGATATATGATGGGCTTATTCTCGATTGCACACTCGGCCATGGCGTCTTTTGACCAGGAATGCATCGTTAGGATGCTTTCATTTTCGTTGAGAAACGCCAGATAGCCGATTTTACTTTGGGTCAACCGTACGGCTTCCTCCAAGACAAAATCAGTGATTTCCTGCAGTGTTGCCTCCTTCATCTGGTTCAATTGCAGCAGTGTTTGCATGCGTTGGGCATTCAACATGAGCGTATCTTCCATCTGCTTGCGCTCGGTGATGTCCTCCGAGATTCCCAGTAGGTATTCGGGTTCTCCGTTCGCGCCCAGAATCGGTACTTTCTTGGTATGCAGTATGCGCTCACCCTTGTTGCGGGTCTGCAGGGGTTCTTCCGGTATATCCACAACCACCTTCCCGCGCAGAACTTCCCGGTCTTTCTCCGTGAAGAAGTCTGCCTGATCCTTCGGGAAGAAATCGTAATCGCTTTTTCCCAGCAGGTCGTCCCTGGAATAACCGAGAAGATCCTCTCCCGCCCGGTTGAAGCGGACGAACCGGAGATCCCTGGCACCCTTCAGGAAGAGCATGTTCGGTATATTCTCGACAATCGAGTTCAGGAAAATATTCATCTTGCAGATTCTCTCCTCGGTCCGCTTGCGCTCGGTGATGTCCCGAATGCTCTCGATCGCGCCAACAATGTTGCCGGCCTGATCGTGCAGAGGCGATGCTTTGGCAAAAACCCAAGCGCCTTTATTGTCGTTGAGGGCGTTGCAAAACACTTCCGTCATGAGGGTGTCACCTTCACGGGTGATGTTGGGATACCGGGCCGCAATCTCCTCTTGGTGCTCAAAAACTAAATCCATCAACTGCGGTCGCGCCTCTCCATAAAACGGGATCGTGTATGCATAATCACCTTGGCCGATCATCTCTGTGGCAGGAATGCCCGTCATTTTCTCAATAGCCTTATTCCAAATGATGACACGCCTTTCCTTATCAATGGCAAAAGTGGCATCCGGCAGAAAGTCGATGATGTCCGTCAGTTGCCTCCGGTTCTTGCGCAGCGACTCTTCCACCCGCTTGCGGCCTTCCTCGCTGGTGAGAGATGAAGCAATAATGCCGAGAATGCGCTTGTGGTCGTCCATGGGTTCCACGTCTCGCTGAAACACGACACACAAAGAGCCGACCGGCTCACCGGCACATCGGACTACTTGGCCGATATAGGTTCTTAGTCCGTACTTGGTCACGTTCGGATCGGTAGCCGCGTAATGGGTCTGGGAGAGATTGCGCACGACCAGCGTCTCATCGCTCCCTTGCCGGATGACGTCGTAACAGATGTGTCCGTCGGGCTTGTCCTCGGCTACATAATCGGGTGGGGTGTGCCACTGGCCGATCGAACAGAGCATCCCACTTTCTAAGCGATTGTAGAGGGCGCACGTCGCGCCGAGCAGTTCGCCACAGAGCGCAGTCAGACGCGTAACATTTTCATCAAAGTCCGGCCCAAGGGCCAGAAGACAGGCGTTGATCCTTGTAAACCGTTCCTCGGCCATCTTTTGTTCGGTGATATCGACAATGAATCCCCGCAAACCGGCAGGCTTGCCGTCATGGATAATAACCGATGTATGGATCATGGCCGGGAAGGTACTCCCATCCTTTCTCTGCACTGTGTATTCGATCGAGCCAATATTTTCCCCGTTCACAATTCTTTGAAAATTTTCAAATGCCTGACCACGGTCATCGGGAATAATCACATCAAACGCATTCAAACCACCCTCAAAGTCCTCCTGGGTGTATCCAAAGCGATCGAAGGCATTCCGGTTCACAAAGGTCAGAATGCCCTGGATATCTGTTTCGTAAACGGTTTCAGGCAACAATTCAGCCAACTCCCTGAAGCGCTTCTCGCTCTTGCGCAGCGCATCCTCAGCCCGCTTACGCTCTGATTCCGAGTGTTCCAGTTCCTGGATTTTCTGCTTTAAGAAAGCATTCTCTTCGAGGAGTTCTTGTTTTGTCCTGGATTGATCTTTCATCTGATGCTTCCCTGTAATGACAAATGTTGGTGGCTGGATAGAAGACGGAGATTGTATTTATATAAGTCTTATTTATGCATTTAAAATCTATCTGATACCCATTAAAATGTCAAATCGAAAGTGGCCATCATATGCTGCTTACCATTTGAAATCAGCAGCTTATCATTACTTATGTAGATTGTGGATAACAGTCAATAAGGATTACCGTTTGAAAGGGTGGATATTTTTCAAAATCGATTGATGCTTTATTTCAGGGATGCTCATCTCGCGACAGAGCTGTCCAACGCGGTCTTCGAACCGCTGTGTGAAGCGGGCCGACTGGGCCAGTATGGAAAGAGTTTCGCGCTTCACGGCTTTGCAATGCGGGCAGGCAACCCGGCGATACTCGAACGTAAGATAGATGCGGGTTGATCCGGCATCCATATCTCGCACCAGATGCGTTAGCCGGTCCCGATAGCTTGATGCCGTTGTACCGCAGCCGGAACAAACTGTTTTTTTTGGCGGCGCTCAAGGGTAATCATGCATCCTTCAGGATCTTGCGGGTTTGATCTTAGCGTGGCACGAGCACGGAATCCCGGAAATTTATACAAGTCTCGGAGCGTATTCTTCGTTTTCATTCGACCTCTCTATCCGAGATTAGAAAACGTGTCAATTTTCAAAGAGCATTTGTAATAGTTTTACAGATACTTATACCTGTTTCATTGTACTAAAAAGTCAGAAGAGCCATAAAAAAAATATCCCATGAAGAATCCATGCCAAGATTCGGTACTGGTCAAAGCTTTTGAAAGCCCAGGTGATCAACGACAATTATTTTCTCGGTTTTACCTGAGCCACGCATACCGGCTCAAGTTCGGAGCCTGAACCGCTGCCGTAATTTTTCCCGATTATCGCTGCCGGTGCTTTTCTATAAGCGTTGTAATGGCCTGGAGGAGGTTGTCGGGGTCATCGGAGCTCAATGGAATGGAAGGACCGGAGGCGATTATCTTTTCGTCCCGAACAACTTGTATTTTCAGAACAGGATAAAAGCCTGATTCCCATTGCTCCAGACCGGTGGCGATCTGATAAATTGTTCCCGGAAGGTGAGGCGGACCGGCCGGAATCCTTTCAAGGTGCTCGGGGAAAAAGGTGGCAGCCGGTTCCGGTTCCAGGGGGACGCATTGGAGACCCAGACCCTGTTTGATCTGCTCTACACACTGGTTGCAGGAAATGCAGTCCGCCTTTCTTGAGTCACCGGCTTTCCAACGTTTGATCAGGTCGGGCTCGCAAATAAAGGGACGGCTCATGGAAATGTAGTCGGCCCCCCCCTCATCAATCAACTTTTGCGCCAATTGTAAGGACCTGATTCCACCCACCAGAATTATAGGGACGCGAAGAGTTTTTTTGAAGGCCTCCGCTTCTTTCCTGAAGGCGGATATGTCTTCTTCCGAGTCGGTTTTCTTGTCCATTAGGCCGGCAACATTTAATAAACCGCCGCTTACCTCAATGGCATCGATACCTTGCTCCTCCAGCATAGCCCCGACCTTCAATGAATCCTCCAGGGTAAGTCCGTTTTCCACCAAGTCCTGGCCGTTGAGCTTGACCAGTACCGGATAGTTACGGCCCACCTGTTTTCGTATAGAGGAAAGCACTTCCAGGAGCAGCCTGGCCCGGTTTTCTATCGGGCCGCCATAGGCATCGGTGCGGGAGTTATAGCGGGGACAAAGGAGCTGGCTAAGAAAGAAGCCGTGGGCGGCTAAGATCTGAACCCCGTCGAATCCGGCTGTTTTAGCCCTGAGAGCCGCATTTCCGAAGGCTTGAGCCACTTCCTGCAGATCCCCAGGGGTCATGTTCTACACGACTCTTTGAAAGATAGGCCCCTCCATAGGAAAGCTGGGAAAGAATTTTCCCGCCTTTTTCATGAACGGCCTGGGTAAGGGCCTGATAGCCTTGGATGAGGCCCTCCTGATCCATTCCGAGTTGCCGGGGGGCATGTTTTCCCTGGGGATGAACATAGGCATGGCCGGCTATAACTAAGCCCACTTCGCCTTCGGCCAGCCGGGTATATAATTCAACAATCTTCGAAGTGGGGCCGCCGTCGTCGGCAGCCATCCCCTCCCAGGTGGCTGAGCGAATAAATCGGTTTTTAAGAACCAGCCCGTTGATTTCCGCTTTTTCAAATAAGGATGTCATGGTCTTGAGATTCCCGATTCTTTTCCCCCCGAACCGCTTCTATTTCCATGTTTTTATGGTAAGAATTTGCTTGTTACGTCTTGATGTGTAGCATTAATCGGCTTGTATATCAACTTTAAACAGGCATTTTATGTTGTGGATTGATGAGGGCAACAATTATTTGCGGCATAAAACTCTTGATCCTCCTTTCCCGTATTAGCGGATGGTAAAAACCTTTTGTTTCAGTCTGAGACATTTCATAATCCTGTTTAGGACTGAAAATCCTGTGTGTACACTATGAAAAAAATGAGCTAGAAAGGAGCGAACAGAAAGAGAATAGATAGAAAACCTTAGAATGAATAGAAATTTGTTTTATTGCAATATCGGTTGGTTATGGAAAACCAGACACAAAATCAAGGGCTTCAAATCCTTGAATCCTTGTCCCTCGCTTCACTGTGTGCCTATGCCCTTTTGAACTTTTCTCTGCTATGCAAATTTATTCATAACCCTTTTAAATCCCGGCATCGCATTAACAATAGTTTCATCGTCAACGCAGAAGGCAATTCTGAAATGGCCCGGTCCCATGAATCCGCTTCCTGGAACAACCAGAATCAGCTCTTCCTGCAGTGCCCTGACAAACCTGACATCATCTTCAATGGGTGTTTCGGGAAACAGATAAAAGGCACCGGGCGGCTTTACAAATTTGTAACCGAATTCTGCAAGTCCGTTGCACAGAAGCTCTCTTTTTCTCGCATATTCTGAGACATCAACGCTCTCTCCCTGCATCGAAGCAACGACACGCTGCATGAGCGCGGGAGCATTAACAAATCCGAGAATTCTGTTTGCAAGCGCCATTCCGCCAAGGAGCGCGTTCTTATGCGTTGCTGCAGGATTTACCGCCGCGAAACCTATTCGCTCTCCCGGAATCGATATATCCTTCGAATACGAGGTTGCGATTATTGATTCATTGTAGCAGGTAAAAATGCCCGGTATTTTTACCCCATCATAGGCTATCTTGCGGTATGGCTCATCTGATAAAAGATAAATTGTCTTTCCGAACTTTTTCCCCTTTTCAGTCAAAAGCTTTCCAAGCTCCGCAAGGCTTTCTTTGGAATATATCTGGCCTGTCGGATTGTTCGGGGAATTTATCAATACCGCTTTTGT
>JAHJRK010000562.1 GCA_018830925.1 Pseudomonadota bacterium | reverse complement strand
TTCAACCCTGTCTTTTAACCTTGAAGCATGTATCGGGTGTGGTATGTGTGAAATTGTGTGCCCGCACGGAGTCTTTAAAATGGAAAATAAAAAGGCCGGGGTTGTTGATAAAAACGGGTGCATGGAGTGCGGCGCGTGTGCGAAAAACTGCCCAACTCAGGCGATTGGTGTTACTCCAGGAGTAGGATGTGCTTCTTATATAATTCAGACGTGGATAAAGGGGAAAGATGGAAATTCATGCGGCATAGCCAAGTGCTGCTGATGATCTGCCGGGCAGGGAAGAAGAAATTACAATAGCGATATCACGGATTCCCGGAAAAAGCTGAAAAAGACAGTTCTGTAAATCTTTATGTTTTCGATTATATTGTTATCTCTGGTATGCTCCGGCGAATCGCTGACGAATTTAAAAATATAACATTTAGTCTTGAATTTTCTGCACGCCTGAATAACAGATGCGCTTTCCATGTCGATGAGATCCGCTGTTCTTGACAATTTTTGCCTTTCGGCAGGATCGAGCACCGGCCGGTCGAGGGTTGCGATTTTTGCATAAGAAAAACCTTCTAAGACGTCCGGTGTGTGTTGGTGAGGAGATTTTGATCTAAATTGAGGCCTGTCACACTCAAAAGACTTATTAATATGCAATGGTTCACCGAGAGAGTATCCGGTACCTGTTGCACCTGCCGCGCCAAGGTTTACGATACAAAAAGGGGCGAATATTAAACAGGAATAGGCGCAGGCCATTGCCGAATTTGCCTTCCCGATTCCTGATATGATGAGAATATGATTTTTATTCCTGTAAACAGGAAAGGGTTTAGAGTCCAGCCTTATCAATGAAAGCCCGCCGATAAACGGCTTTGCCTCAAGAAGAGTGGCCATGACAAGACAGATTAAAGGATTTTTTTCCATCTTGCCATCTCCTCCAGAGTTTGAATCGCCCTTTGCCCTGCAATACCCAATGATACGGTAAAATCATTAACATACAAATCGATATGGCCGTCTATCACTTTGTCGTTTAATTCCTGGGCATGCCGCAGCACAAAAGAGCGTGAAGCATCTCTATTTTTTTTTGCATAAATTATCGAATTTTTGATGAGCAGTCCAACCTGTTCTTTGTGAATGATTGTCTCGGGGTCTTTTCTGATTGCAATGCAGCCGAGCGGAATCGGAAGATTTGTCTCTTTCTCCCACCATTCTCCAAGGTCTATAACCTTTACGCAGCCGTAATCGGGATAGATAAATCTTCCTTCATGAATGATAAGGCCTGCATCATATTCCCCGGCCTGCACCCCGGGTAGAATACGGTCAAATCTTATGACGGCAATATTCCTGATTTCCGGGTTCCAGAGCTTCAAAAGAAGAAAAGCTGTGGTATAGTTGCCGGGAATCGCAATCCTGGAATCAGCGGAAAACTTACTCTCTTTTCGTGTTACAAGAAGAGGTCCGCATCCGAAACCGAGTGCCGAACCCGAATCAAGGAGCTCATAGTTTTCTTTTAACAGAAGATATGCGTAAAAAGAAAGCTTGGTAATCTGGAATGTTTTTTTGAAAGCTGCATTATTCAGCGCTTCAACATCATCGATATGCGGGGAAAAAGTATAATTGCCTGTATCTATGCCATGATGAAGCATGGCATGAAATATAAATGTGTCGTTGGGACAAGGTGAAAAGGCAATCGAAAGGTCTGTTATCATAAAATCTCTGTTCTAATATTTTTTTAAGATCTTATATTCCGAGTTTCTTAGTACAGGCATTTTTCCGGCATTTCTTATGATATCGATAAACTCGTCAATACCTGCCTTTGTTTCAATGCCGGTTGCTTTTACTACCGTTTCTTCCATCAGAACTCCGCCCATGTCGTTTGCTCCCATTGTAAGTGCAAGCTGCGCGAGTTTCAATCCTTCTGTAAGCCATCCGGCCTGGATATAAGTGATGTTATCCAAAAAAATGCGGGAGATGGCCACTATTTTGAGATAATCAATTCCGGTCGCGGGTTCAATATCTTTAAGTCCGGTGCGTGCAGGAGAAAAAGACCAGGGGATAAAAGCTCTCAACATTCCAGTCACGTCCTGTAAGTCGCGTACAACATTTAAGTGTTCGATCCTTTCTTCATAGGTCTCTCCCATGCCGTAGGTCATGGTTGCCGAAGATTTCATCCCGTGGCGATGCAGTGAATACATTACTTCGCACCAGAAGTCTTTCCCGATTTTTCTGGGGCTTACTTTTTTACGTATCCTGTCAACCAGCAAATCCGATGCTCCCGGCACCGAATCGAGCCCGGCGTTTTTAAGCTTTAATATTGCCTCATCGATAGAGACCGAACTTTTTTCTGCCATATGAGCAATTTCGCAGGGTGAAAATGAATGAAGATATATTTGAGGGAAGCGCTTTTTTACATTTTTTACCATGTTAACATATGTATCAAGGGTATAGTCCGGATGAAGGCCGCCCTGAAGCATTACCTGTGTTCCTTTTAATAATACAAGCTCTTTAATCTTTGCAAAAATCTCTTTCTGAGCAAGCTCAAAGGGTTTAATCAGATTTGCCCTTGCATGATAAGCGCAAAAATTGCAGGCAGCTTCGCAGATATTGGTAAAATTAATGATGCGGTCAACAATAAATCCAACCTCTTCTTTGGGGAAAATTAGAGCACGCCTCATGTTGCCGGCTTCACCCAGTTCAATAAGGTCCCATTTAAAAAGGGCGAGAGCCTCCTCTTGAGAGATTCTTCTGCCGTCGTATATTTTTTGTTTAAGTTTTTTGTTTGATGAATGTTTCATTTTTCATTGAAAAAATTCAGCGATTCGACTTTTTCAAGCAGATTCAGTTTTTCTGCGGCCGAAAGATAATATTCTAGAGCATTTTTCAGATTATCCGTAAACTCAAACTGCAATGTATCATAATAGCCGTTCACATCATATGATATATCCGGATACTTTTGTTTAGCCTTGATTATTACACTATCCTTTTCCTGAGTCAGGCACTGCAGGGATGACCTGTAAGAATTTAACACCGCCCTTAACGAAGGCAAATTATCCCTGATAACATTTTTCCGAACCGCAAATACCGCGAAAACAACCGGGAATCCTGTTTTCTGAAGCCACAGTTCTCCAAGATCATATTTATAAGGCGCCTTGTTGATACAGCCTCTCATGGCGTCATTCCCTATAATAAGTGCAGCATCATGG
>JAHJRK010000561.1 GCA_018830925.1 Pseudomonadota bacterium | reverse complement strand
TCTATTTGCTCTGAAATTTTTCATATTTCTTGCGGAAACGCTCAATGCGGCCGGCAGTATCTATAAGTTTTTGTTTTCCTGTAAAAAAAGGATGGCATTTTGAGCAAATTTCGATTTTTATATTGGCTTTTGTTGAACCCATTTCCATAATATTACCGCATGCGCATGTAACGGTTGTGGATAGGTAATCAGGATGAATATCTTTTTTCATTTTTTAAAGCTCCCTGTTATTTATTATTTAGTCAGAAATTATTTCCTGCGTTTTTCTACCCCTCACGAGGGGGGTACTTAAAAGAGTCCCGTTTATCGGGGTTAGGAGCCGTTACGAAATAACCTGTACTTTTTTTGATCTTTTCGTTACGGCTCCTTATGCCGGTTACGGCATCCAAATGTTCTACTTATTTTTGAACGACGGCTTATGCATTCATGGATTTTAAGAAATGTTCATTATTCTTTGTTCCGCGCATTTTTTCAATAAGAAATTCAAGGCTGTCGATAGGATTTAATGAAGAAAGAAGTTTTCTTAAAATCCAAACCCTGCTCAGGGTCTCTTCGGAAAGAAGGAGTTCCTCTTTTCTTGTACCCGATTTTTTAATGTCAATCGCCGGAAATACACGTTTGTCGGCAAGCCTTCTGTCAAGCTGTATTTCCATATTCCCTGTTCCCTTGAATTCCTCAAATATCACTTCGTCCATCCGGCTTCCGGTATCGACAAGAGCGGTTGCAATAATGGTCAGGCTTCCGCCTTCCTCAATATTTCTGGCAGCACCAAAAAACCTTTTAGGCCTTTGAAGGGCATTCGAATCGACACCGCCGGACAAAATCTTTCCGCTTGGAGGCATCACCGAGTTATACGCCCGTGCAAGCCTTGTTATGCTGTCCAAAAGAATAACAACATCTTTTTTATGCTCAACCAGCCTTTTGGCTTTTTCAATAACCATTTCCGCTATCTGGACATGTCTTTCTGCTGGTTCGTCGAATGTCGAACTGATTACCTCAGCCTTAACTGTCCGCTCCATGTCCGTAACTTCTTCAGGCCGCTCATCTATAAGAAGCACAAACGGTATAACTTCTTTATGGCCGGCTATAATGCTGTTTGCAATATTCTGTAATATCATTGTTTTTCCGGCCCTGGGAGGTGAAACAATCAGCCCTCTCTGGCCGAAGCCGATGGGAATCATCAGGTCCATTATTCTCATTGAATAATTTTCAGAATCATTTTCAATGCTTATCTTTCTGTTGGGATAAAGGGGCGTCAGGTTGTCGAAAAGAATTTTTTCCCTGGCTATTTCCGGATCTTCATAGTTAACAGCTTCGACTTTGAGCAATGCAAAATAGCGTTCCGACTCTTTCGGCTGCCTTATCTGACCCGATACGATATCACCGGTCCTCAAATTGAAGCGCCTAATCTGAGAAGGTGATACATAAATATCATCAGGACCTGGCAAATAATTATAACTTGGAGCCCTTAAAAATCCAAAGCCGTCGGGAAGGATTTCAAGCGTTCCTTCACCGTAGATCAAACCATTCTTCTCTATTTGGCTCTGGATTAAAGCAAAAATAAGCTCCTGTTTCCTCATTCCGGCAGCCCCTTCGATATTAAGGCTTTTGGCCATCTGGGTCAGTTCTTTAATCTTTTTGTTTTTCAGTTCACCAATATTCATTAAACCGTAACCTCTTTACTTTTTTCAATTTCTGTCTAAGATCATGTTATGGAATAAACAACAAAAAAAGGATATATTGCCAAAAGGAATAACCTTGCATAATAAACATAGATGCAAATTCTTATTGTTCGTTAATAATCAAATTAAAAATCAACTCAACATACATAAAAATTTTATCATCATCCGCAAATCATGGATTGAATCCGAATTGATTATTAATGGAGGAATATTTTACATAAAGTGGTATTCAACAGATAATTATTTAAGGTATTCGCTCCAAACGGCGGGCTTGATATGTTAAAGATGTCTCTAACTATAACATGATTTTATAGCTGTCAAGAATTTTGTCTTGTTGATATTATTTTGATAATTCTATTATTATAAGAAATAAACAGATAATCAACTGCGACGGTTTCGCAAAAAAGCCATCAATGCTCATTTAGTGAGCCTTGTGGGGATTTTTTATGGCAAGAGATAACTGCAATAAGCAAAAGACTGTAAATAAATTATGATAAATATCAATCCGGCTATACCCAAAGCAAAAGGCGCTTATATCGTCGGCGGATCGATAAGAGATCTTATTTTACGACGAATTCCAACCGACTATGATATTGCCGTGCTCCTGTTTCCTGAAAAATATGCATCTGCGCTTGCGTCATGCGTTAACGGGCATGTTATT
>JAHJRK010000560.1 GCA_018830925.1 Pseudomonadota bacterium | reverse complement strand
TCCTACAGCCTATCCACCCGGGCTGTTACTTTGTACAAGCTTCAATACCAGGGTTTCCGCAGTAAGCCTTAAATTAGCATTTGCCAGGATGTTTTTACGGGCAATACGGATTTCATTAAATTTTGAAAGAAGATCCTTTTCAGTACGCCTTGCCGACGCAGCTTTTGTTTTATCTGAAAGATCTGAATATACAATCCTTTCCGGGCAATATTTAAAAATGGCAATATCTCTGTACCAGATTTTAAGTGTTTCGAGGGACTCTAAGAAATCTTCCTTCTCTCTCGACAGCCTTTCCGCAAAAGCCATGCACTTCCCGGTCTCTTTTAATGATAAAGATTCAATTTTATTTACAAGCCAATCTCTTTTCTTAAGACGGCTTTTGTCGCTTAAAGCAAGCGCGCGGTTAAAGCTCCCGTTTGCCATAGCTGCAAATATACAGGCATCAGCCGGTTCAATCCCTTTACTTTCAACCAGCATTTCAGCCAGCCTTTTCCGGGAAACAGGATTGAATCTTATATGCTGGCACCGTGACGCGATAGTCGGAATAAGATCCGATTTTTCGGTTGCGGTCAGAATCAGAATGGTTCGCTCAGGCGGCTCTTCCAGTAATTTTAAAAGCGCATTTCCTGCTGCCGCATTCATAGTCTGGGCATCAGATATAATGACGGTGCGTATTCTTGCCTCATAGGGTTTAAATGCAAGAAGCTCACACAGGTCGCGAATCTGGGATATCCTGATAAAAGGACCGGAAGGTTTTATCTCGATAATATCAGGATGACTGTTTGACAGGATCTTTCTGCATGAACCGCAAACGCCGCATGGCCCGTAGTTTTCCGGTTTTCCGGATGAACCGGGCTTTTTAGAATTTACAGGCGATTCATCAGGACTGTTCCTCAAACAGTTACAGGCCATTGCAAATGCCTTTGCAGCAGCCTGTTTACCTACCCCTTCCATTCCCGTGAAAAGAAGCGCATGCGGAATGGCTCCCTTTCCGATGAAAGTATTTAAAATCAGGGCCGGCCTTATTTGATCCGTTATAGATTCAAAACCAGGCACTAATTAAATATCTACCCGTTCTTTCAGTTCTTTTCCTGATTTAAAGAAAGGGAGTTTTTTAGGCTTAATAGTTACTTTCTCGCCGGTCTTGGGATTTCTGCCCGTGTAACTTTTATAATTTTTTACATAAAAGCTGCATAAGCCGCGTATTTCTGTGCGGTCTCCCTTTGCCATCGAATCCGCCATTGAGTCAAAAAAAATCTGAACTACCCTGGCTGCTTCCGATTTTGAAATGTTTGTTTCATTTTTGAGGGCCGAAATTAGCTCCAGTTTATTCATGTTTCCTCCTTGAAAAATATCCGTGAACTTTCGATCTATATCTCTCTTTTAAATAAATGTTTATAATAAGTCAAGCAGTTATGATAATTTTTGTGTCAAAACCTCAATATCCTCTTCATCTACCTCTACTGAAGCGAACTGTCCGATGGCTTCAATGTTGACCATTACGCGTCCGATTTTACCGGATCTTGCAAATGTTCCCATAACACCCTCAAGGGGTCCGCGTATTACGATAACCCTGTCCCCTTTTTTAAAGGTGGTTCCCGTTAATATTTTACCGTCTCCTGCCGTCATGATTTTAAGTGATTCTATGGTTTCGGGGGAGACAGGTAGCGGTCCGCTCCGGTTTCCTACCAGTCGGACAACCCCGGCGGTTTTAACAATTTCAATATGCCTGCCGGGTGTAAGATCGGATTTCACGAACAGGTATCCTGGAAAAATAGGAATCCTTATCATGACTTTTCTATCGACCCGCCTGCTTCTGACCAGAATTTTCGGCAAAAATACTTCTATTGATTTTTTCGTCAATCCTTCATGAACCACGTTTTCAAATCTGCTTTTGGTATGAAGCACGTACCATGAAGGAGTTATTGTTGCTGCCATCTAGTTTCCGAGACCTCCGAGACCTGTGAAGTTTACCATAAAAGAATATTTTTTATCATCAACCTCATCTGTATATCGTAAATCAACCGACCAGCACTGGGCGGTATACAGGAATCCGAATCCTGTTCTTATCCTTTTATTATCAAAGATATTGAGTTCATGATCAGCTTTTAATAAAAGATTGTCAAAGATTTTTATGTTAAGGATAAAAAGCAGGGATTCTATGGTATCACGGGCAAATCTGTATTCTGTAAAGAGCGAATCCCCCCGGGCATCCGATAATGTCCCTGAAGCGTTCCGCGTTATAAACAGGCCGTCATACGTTGACCATGTTGCATCAGTCGATAAAGAGAGATATTTCACCGGACTTAATTTCAGCTCACCGTATACCGGGGAAAAAGGCTTTTCGTCCTTCTTGTTTTCTCTTTGTTCGTTTATATTGAAGCTTTGCTCAACCTTTATTCTTAAAAATTCATTATATGAGTAGGAAGGCTTTTCTGCCTTTTTCTCGCCGGAAACGCTTATTTTGTCCGGAATTGATTTTGATGTAAAAGTGTTTGTTAACGAATAGGTTATCAGGTTGTTTTTTGCGATGCGGTCAATGCCGTCAAAGTACGGGTAATCGGCCTGTTCTTCATCCGGTATGTAATTATAAACAATCTGTGGCTGGATTGAATGTTTAATGCTGTCCACCTTTTCACCGTTTATTTTAAAAACGCCGAACAGTTCGGTGGAAAGGTCAAGCCTCATATCGTACAGTTCCCTGTTATAGGTCGTATCTTTTTCCGTTGTATCTCTTCCCGATGGGTCGATATACCATGTTGTGTGCCGTAATCCGAGAGAGGGTTCAAATGTAAAAAAGTTTTTAAACCTGTAAGGCAGGTAGACCCTTGGATACAGGTCGATGCGATGGCCGGACGTTCCGTCTTTCCTGTAAAAATTGGTATATTCGGAGTTGAGATCGGCATAAAGAGGCGTGCCTGATATCTGCTGTTTTGCGCCGTCGAACTCAATAACGGGCAGCTTGTGCAGGGTGTTATCCGTGTCGTTCCACCTGCGGTTGATTACATTATCATACCATCGGGTTTCCGCATTTAAGGTGAAGGAAGACCAGCTTTTCGAAAGATTCAGCCTGTTGATTCTGACAGGATCATCGTAATTATCTATCTCCCTTCCGAAATATTTATTAAAATAGCTTTCGGTTGAGTCAAAACCATTGTATCCGTCCCTGAATTCATGAAGGTAGTCCTGATCGCTTACAAAATCGAGATCGACTTTTGCATTAAATCCGAAGGGC
>JAHJRK010000559.1 GCA_018830925.1 Pseudomonadota bacterium | reverse complement strand
GCGGCTTCTTGCTTCAGGTTATCCCCGGATATTCCAGATATGCAGATGTTTCAGACAAAATGAAAGAGGTTCAAGGCATATTCCGGAATTTACAATGCTTGAATGGTACCGCACTGATTCGGATTATTTTGACATGATGGAAGAAACCGAAACACTGATTAAACATGTTGCTTTAAAATCGGGGTCAGGCAATTCAATAAAGTATCAGGGCGGCAGAATCGATCTTGACAGACCCTGGACAAGAATGACCGTAGCCGAAGCCTTTGAAAAATATGCTTCCACATCGGTTAAAAAAGTCCTTTCAGACGACCGTTTCGATGAAACAATGGCAGAGATTGAACCGGCCCTCGGACAACGCACGCCTCTTTTCCTTTATGACTATCCTGCTTCCTGCGGAGCGCTTGCAAAACTCAAATCCGGAAACAGTTCAATTGCCGAGCGTTTTGAACTCTATATCAGCGGGCTTGAACTGTGCAACGGCTTCACGGAACTGACCGACCCGAATGAGCAGAGAGAGCGCTTTGAAAAAGAGCTCTCTCACCGTAAAAAGGCGGGAAAAAGGGCATATCCAATGCCTGAAAAATTTCTTGAATCTCTTTCGTTCATGCCGGATGCCTCCGGAAACGCCCTGGGTCTGGACAGGCTTGTCATGCTCTTTGCCGACGCCGGAAATATCGACGATGTGGTGGCATTCACTCCTGAAGAACTTTGACGGCTCCAAGGGAGGAGGGGGATAAGAATTTCCTTTTCGTGACCTGATGTATCTTAGAAATCGACTTGTATGTCAAAGTTTTAACAGGCACTTTATGTTGTAGCGGGTGGGTTGAGGGTTATTGGGAACGAGGCAGGTTGAAGCTAAGCAATCGATGCATCCTGAAAATCCGAGTCATTTCACGCTTCTGATGACAGGAAGACAACCTGAACGTCAGGCTTCATCTTCAATTGCATACAATAATATGGCCAGACAGGGAAAGCAGTGTATAATTCTGTCCCAAAAGAAATTTCTCCAAACTTGAGAGACATATTAATGATTTTATTGGCTTAAGAAACCATAACTTGTCTTAATTTTTCCCAACCCTGCTCCACAGCTTCTGGAGAGCACAGGAACTCAGCCTGAAGAATTTGCATACGTAGTTGAGCAACCTTTTTCAATTTAGCAATATCTGCCTTATCAAACTCATCGATTCCATAAAAAGGATAAACATTATTACACCTCAGGAAAAATTCTTTGGCATATTTATATGCCTGCGTAAAATCCATTGTATCGTGTTTCCATCCGGTCATATAACCGCTCAAATTATATTTCTTTCGATTCTCTGGGAGGTAGATAGGAGATAAAGGAGCAAATACAAACGGAAATATCATTATATGGTTAATTCCTGATCCTTTGTGGCTGAAATTATTAATCATCTGAATGGTTTCATTAATCGTTTCCTGTGTTTCACCGGGAAACCCCACAATAAAATACAGTTGGGTAGAAATACCATTGGCGTTTAACAGATCTATTACCCTCAAGTAATTCTCAGGAGTGTCTTTCTTATTCATGCCTTTAAGAATTTTTTTACTACCAGATTCCATACCAATCTGGGCCAATATACACCCTGAATCTTTGAGCAAATGAACATTATCTCTGGTTATGGAGCTCGCACGAACAAATGAAGACCACTTTAAGCCTTTCCCTGATTTGATAAGCATCTTGGAATATTCTTCAACATGCTGGCGGGTAAGAAAAAGCTTGTCGTCGGTAAATCTAATTATTCTAACTTTGCCGGTATCTGCAAGGGCTGAAATTTCTTTAGCGACAATGTCTACCTCCTTTAGACGAAACTTTCTGGCAATACAAAAATTGCAATAAGAGCATTTGTAGGGACAGCCGCGAGAGCCCCTTACAGGGAAGACAGGGGAAAGATATTCGTCCGGAACCTCACCCCAGTTGACCAAATCTTCATCAAAGGAATTATCTTCTGCTTTTCTCCGAGTAAAAGCCAACTGATTGTCATAGCTGTAGTATGCGAGGTTAGGTATTGCTGATAGGTCCCCACAATTTTTAATAGTAGTTATAATCTGCTGAAGGGCTGCTTCTCCTTGTTCTTCAACAACAAACAAATCAATATCTTCATGGAGTTCCCGGTCTTGATTTAAAAAGAAAAAGTCTTGATCACAGGAATCCGTATCGTAATCACTATCTTTCATTTGGTATAAAAGATAACTGTTATAAACAAGAGGGCCGCCGAGGACTATCTTAATATCAGGGGCATACTGACGGATAGTCTTAGTAACATTTTTAACCAATTTTATGTCAGTTAAAAAGGTAGTAGAGAGAGCAATAACTTTAGGGTCTTCCTGCAAGAGCTTTTTAAATCGTTCTATTTCCAAATCCAAGAAATTTATGAGTTCACAGGTGATTCCCCGGCGAATGAGAAAATTGTATAAATACCAACCAGATAAGGGGCCGTATAGTTAGCGGGGAGCGAAGTAAGCTTTAATCCGAAATGCCGCTCTAAATTGGCGTAGGACATTATTTCGTTATCTTTGGTAAGATGGATACCCTTCTTTAAGCTGAATTGGCTTCCTTGAAATTTTGAAACGCCAGCTACAATTAATGCATCCATACCATAGGTCCTTCAATCTGTTATGATTATGGTGTTAGAATAATATCGACTGATAAAAACATAACAACATATATATTGCAAATAAATTCCATTCCCGAATTTAGCCTTTTTCACCCAATTTTTTGGTAAAAATATAATACAAACGAAATGGTACTTGCAATCCCAAATAGTGTCATTAATCTTCAGAAATAATTTTATCTGCTTTTAGGAAATATTCCATTAGCCCAACATTCTATAGAAGCAATATCATTCATTGTTCAAAAATAACAAACGCCAACTTTTTTGAATTTTCAGGACGCAGACGTTATGCCCCACGATAAAAAAGCCGTTGTGCTCTCCAGCGTAGGGAATCGATTCCACCACTGTCATGGCGATAGCCAAACAGGAAGGCTATAATATTACAATCTGAGTTTTTTCTATGGACAGCGCCACGCCTTTGAGCTTGAAACCGCCCAAAAAGTGGCGGACGCCGTCGGTGTCACTGAACACTTTGTCATCAACATTGATTTAAAACAAATAGGTGATTCATCTCTTACTGATGATATAGATGTGCCAAAAGACAGGGATGAACAGGAGATGACCCAGGTATAAGAATTTCTATTGAGTTTCCAATTCGGAAATAGGCAATTTGGGGCAAGCTCAAGGAAATCAAGGGAATGCGCTTAAGACCTACGTTTAGTATGTCGCACAAGAAATCCCACAGATCGACACTTAAGATCGCCCAAAAGGGCCATTTCCAGATGGAAACCATCTATCCTACATAAGGACGCCTTATTATGGTATCCTTCTGCCACCTTGAATCATCGCGCTGGGGATATTCGAGATTATAATGAAGTCCCCGGCTCTCTTTCCTGTGCATAGCGCATTTTATTATGAGTTCGGCGACTGTCGCTATGTTCCTGAGTTCGATAAGATCACTGCTGACTTTGAAATTCCAGTAATATTCCCTGATCTCATTCTGTATAATCTCATTGCGCCTCTGCGCCCTTGCAAGCCTTTTATCGGATCTTACTATTCCGACATAGTTCCACATGAACCTTCTTATTTCATCCCAGTTCTGTGTAAGCATTATAAGCTCATCGCTGTCTGTTGTGCCGACCTCATCCCACGCAGGGCTGTCAGGAAATGATTTGAAATCCGGCGACCTTATCTCTTTTACTGCCGCTCCGGCAGCGGCATGCGCATACACAAGAGCTTCAAGCAGAGAATTGCTTGCAAGCCTGTTGGCTCCATGAAGGCCGGTACAGGCCGTTTCGCCTATCGCATACAGGTTGTGAATATCTGTCCTGCCCAACATATCCGTCACAACCCCGCCGCACATATAGTGTGCTGCAGGAACAACCGGAATCGGACCTGCTGTCATGTCGATTCCGAACACAAGGCACTGCTCATAAAGATTCGGAAACCGATCCCTTATAAATTCCGGGCTTTTATGGGATATATCAAGGAACACGGAGTCTTGTCCTGTTTTCTTCAATTCGGAATCTATAGCACGGGCAACAACATCCCTGCAGGCAAGATCCTTCAAAGGGCTGTATTTTTCCATGAAAGGATTTCCCGAAGAATCTATCAGGATTCCTCCCTCGCCCCTCACAGCCTCCGAGATAAGGAAATTTTTGGCATCAGGATGATAAAGGCAGGTCGGATGAAACTGGACAAACTCCAGGTTGGCCAAAGTGGCGCCTGCCCTGTATGACATGGCAATTCCATCCCCTGTTGCAACATCAGGATTGCTCGTGTAAAGATAAACTTTTCCGGCCCCGCCGGTGGCAAGGAGCGTTATTTTTGAGGAAAAGGTCTTAACTCTGTTGGTCAGCCTGTCAAGAACATAAGCCCCGCAGCAGTAATCCTCATGGGTTGTTGTCACCAACCCTCTTTTCATGCGGGTTGAGCAGGTAATAAGATCAATCGCTATGTGATCTTCGAAAAGAGTGATG
>JAHJRK010000558.1 GCA_018830925.1 Pseudomonadota bacterium | reverse complement strand
CCCTCATTCCTGCTTCTTCTCTTTTACTGCAAATCCTTCAACGGCAATCTGAAGAACTTCTTTCATCTGGCTTACAGGAATAAATTTGATTTTCCGTTTTACGTTTGCCGGTATCTCTGCAAGATCTTTCTTGTTTTTTTCAGGTATTATAATTGTTTTGATTCCGGCTCTCAATGCGCCAAGCGCCTTTTCCTTGAGCCCTCCAATCGGAAGAATCCTTCCCCTTAATGTAATTTCACCGGTCATAGCCACATATTTATTTACGGGCTTATTTATAAGAACCGAGATAAGCGCGCTTGCTATTGCTATACCTGCTGAAGGACCGTCTTTGGGGATCGCGCCTGCAGGAACATGGATATGCACATCGGTATTTTCAAAGAAATTCTCTTTCAAACCGAAAAGGGAGAGGTTGGCTCTCGCATAGCTTACCGCCGCCCTCGCCGATTCCTGCATTACATCCCCCAGCTGTCCTGTTATTATAAGCTCCCCTTTTCCGCTTATGAGAGTAGCCTCAACATAAAGGACTTCGCCGCCGACCTGTGTCCAGGCAAGGCCGGTGGAAAGGCCCACCTGGCTCTCCTCCTGGTCCATTTCAGGGATAAATTTCTCAACTCCGAGATATTTCTGCAAATTCCCCTTTGAAATATTAAAAGGCCCCTTTTCGCCTTCCGCTATCTTTCTTGCGATCTTCCGGCATATAGTGCCTATCTCCCTCTCAAGGTTTCTCAATCCGGCCTCGGATGTATATTCGGCGATGATCTGACGCAAAGCCTCAGGACTGATCGACATTTTTTTTGCCCTGATGCCGTTTTCCTTCGTCTGGCGGGGAAGAAGAAATGTTTCGGCGATTGTTTTCTTTTCTTCCTCGGTATATCCTGAAAGATTGATTACCTCCATCCTGTCCAGAAGGGCCGATGGGATCGTGTCTGTAAGATTGGCCGTCAGGATGAACATAACTCTCGAAAGATCGAAAGGAAGGTTAAGATAATGATCGCTGAAGGCAAAGTTCTGCTCCGGATCAAGGGCCTCTAAAAGCGCTGCGGAAGGGTCCCCGCGAAAATCTGCGCCGACCTTGTCTATTTCGTCCATCATGAAGACGGGATTGTTTGAACCGCATTGTTTCAGACCATCCAGAATGCGTCCGGGAAGCGCGCCGATATAAGTGCGCCTGTGTCCCCTTATCTCAGCCTCATCACGTATTCCGCCTAAGGATATCCGTACAAATTTGCGTTTCATTGCCCTCGCAATAGCTCTCCCGAGAGACGTTTTCCCCACGCCGGGAGGCCCGACAAAGCATAATATCGGACCCTTCATTTTTGTGTTCAGCTTGCGAACGCTTAAGTATTCGAGTATCCGGTCCTTGATATTGTTAAGCCCGTAGTGATCGGTATCAAGAATCTTTTTCGCATTCTTAATATTTATAACGTCTTTTGTAAACTTGCTCCAGGGCAGTTCAACAAGCCAGTCCAGGTATGTTCTCACAACAGAAGCTTCGGCGGAATCGGGATGCATCATTTCAAGACGCTTTAACTGTTTCTCGGATTCCTTTTCGGCATCTTTTGACATCTTCGCGCGTTTTATCTTTTTCTTGTAGTCATCCAGTTCCTGAACTCTTTCATCATGATCGCCCAGCTCCTTGTGGATTGCTCTCATCTGCTCCCTAAGGTAGTAATCCCGCTGGCTTTTTGAGATCTCATCCTTAACATCCGACTGTATCTTGGCCTGCATAGCCGAAAGCTGAACCTCTCTTGACAAAAGGTCGTTTACTTTCTTAAGGCGGTCAACAGGATCAATAAGTTCAAGAAGCTGCTGGGATTCATCTATTTTCAGCCTGAGATTTGATGCGACAAGGTCTGCCAGCTTGCCGGGGTCATTTATGCCTTCCAGGATGGAGCCGACATCTCCGGTAAGCTCTCCGCGGAAAGCAAGTATCTTCTCGGAATTTTCCCGGACAATTCTCATCAGGGCTTCAATTTCAAGAGTAATTTCGGTAACAGGCTCCTCGGAGATTTTTTCGATCTTAACGCGGTAAACCGATTTTTGCCTCACGAAATCCGATATTTTTGCCTTCGCAACACCCTGAACAAGAGCCTTGACGCGGCCGTCCGGAAGCTTGAGCATCCTCAACACTCTTCCTACCGTCCCGATTCTGTATATTTCATCCCGCCCCGGATTTTCTACATTCGGGTCTTTTTGCGTCACAAGAAACAGAAAACCGTCTTTTCTTACCGCCTCCTCAACTGCTCTAACCGACTTTTCGCGCCCCACAAAAAGCGGAAGAAGCATGTCCGTAAATATAACAACATCCCTGACCGGCATAAGCGGCATTATTTCGGGAATTTTTGCTTCTTTTTCGTCCTCTTCGATT
>JAHJRK010000557.1 GCA_018830925.1 Pseudomonadota bacterium | reverse complement strand
GCTTGCTGCTGAAACAAATAATCCGTGTTTTTCAAGAAATAATATTTGCGGCCCTCGCCCGTATCTTTTTCGATATCGAATTGTTAGTTTGCCGATTTTTTTCGCAAGCGAATATCCCGGCTTTGCGTAAGAAACCCATAAAGGTGCCGATTTCGCATCGGCAAACAATTTTTCTAATTCAGTCTTTCCATTTTTAGTGATTAAAAATGCGCAAACCATAATCGGATGAAGATGAATAACATATTTGTCTAAAAATGCATGCAAATTTGTTTCGATTGAAGGTCGATTTTTTTTGTCTCCGCAAGCCGCCAATAAACGATTGGCAATCTCTATTTCTCTCTTTTTTGAAGGTAGTTTATTTAATTTTTTATCGCCAATTTCTCGAATCGCCCGCAGGTTTATTTTGCACCAGCCCTTTTTTGTGCCCATATCCTTCAGGGCCGTCCCGCTGGCCTTTATAAACATAAATTTCCCGTCTCTGGTTTTTACGCTCGTATTCCCGCTGCCGCCCTGTGTCCAGCCAGGGTCTTTTCCGACAAACTTCGAGATTCTTATCAATTCTGCAAGTACTGGGTCCATCACAGACAATCTAATCTCGACAGGTTTTTTTGCAAGTAAAATGAAGGTTCATCCCGCACCTATTTATCATTCAATTATTTCTATTATCTTTATTAAATGAATAGGTGCGGTGTTTAGCCCCCGCCGCTTGAGGCGGGGTTATTTATTTGATGACGGGGTTCGTTTAGCCATTGCCGGTAAGTCCTCCCGATTTATCGGGATTGCCTGCGATAATGCTGCAATCTCTGCTTCTGGTTTTGGAAATCTTGCCATAGAGTTAGCTTACTTTGTCACATATCACGCCTCACCAGAGACGGATCACCCGTTACCCACGGCATATCACACGTTATCTATAACAATCTCACTTCCATTATTCAGGTCTGATGCCGTGTGGAAACTCATCAGGAAGGGGGCGGACGTAGACACTTCCTTTGACAAACCCCTGTGGGTCACCCTCTCTTCCCATGTAAAAGAGAACGCGACGGCGACACTCTCTGGCACCAGGCTCACGAACGATCTCGTAGATCACATGCGGTTCCTCACCCTTTGCGGTGCGCTCTCTCTGAGCAATGGCTTCGGCCACAGGAGTCTTGTACTCACTTGAGGAGGGAAACCACACCCCCGATGACCAGACACGTTCAGCCAGAAGCAGACGGAATGAGGCTTCTATGATCAAATCGGACATTGGCAGCAGCCCTTGCGGCACCCCTCCCTGTTGAGAGGGGAGATTGGCTAAGCCGCCCGACGTAACCAAAACCGTTATGCCCTTGACCGTGAGCATGGAGAGTAATCCAGAAACGAACATGCTTTCTTTGTCACATAAGGGGAAACGTGCACTAAGTTGTTCAATGCCATTTATGACCACAAGAGATGCCGGTGGCCTTCGTTTTTCCTCTTTGCCAATGCCAGGCCGATCTACACTTGTGCAGACAAGGTGAAAGAACTCCTCCGAAGATATGTACCCAGGCCAGAAGTATAGAATCTCCAAACGATCATCGGCAACGAGTTCCTCCCGGATAAACTTTTCAGCATCGGGCTTGTTCTTGATGGCAGGATCGAGTTTCATGCCATTATCATCCACCTGCTGGAGAAGAATTTCCGCAAGGGTTGATTCCGCAGCGTCTTGAGTGTCCCGCAACGAGATGATGATGGCCCTCTCACTTTCATTATCTTTCTTCATAAGAAACCGGAGAAGAGTATAGTATGCCAAATGGCTCTTCATGCCTCCACGGTCACCCACGATCAAGGAACATGCTCCAGAAGGAAAACCGCCTCCTTGGATTGCATTATTCATGGCTGCAAATGGAGTCTCAATAGCCTTGGGGTAACATTCAAGTTTTCTTTTCTGAAACTTGTCGATCGCTCCACGTGCTATGGACAGATGACGATGAATCGATGGGAAGACGAATATCCCACCCTCCTTAATGAGCGGATTAAGTGGGTTGGGTATAGCTTTGTCACTGGGCTTCGGATTGATTTTCATCCTATGGAAGCCGTCAGCATGGTCTTGGAATCGTGCCTTCACAACCCACACTTTTCTGATCATGTAATTTTCTGGCCTATCATAACTGAAATCGATCTCAATATCAGCAAGGTATTCTGAAGGAGCCCATTGGTGATCCGAGTAGATTCCAGGACCAGTGTCAAGCACGGCAATGGTGAGCAAGCACCGCGTAGAACACAAATAGAGTATCTCTTGCATTGTTTTAGGAGCCGCTTGGCCTAAAGTATTGAGACTATCAATAACAAGCACTTGTGGCCTACAATACGATAGCCCTTCTTGGGGCTTCTGTTTATTGATGTGGAAATCGGGGAAATACGTAGCCCATTTTTTTTTGATGAAATCAAAAACTTTATCGGGAGACTCATCTCTCTCTCCTGTCATGTCTCTTCCGAAGACGAACACTTGATTATTTGGCTGCTTAATCTCGATTGTATCTGGTGGGAGTATACGAAATGCACATCTTCTTTCCACCCATAGGAAACGGCGTTCTGTATCAGACTCCTTGCTGATGCTTCAGCCGAGACGTAAAGGCTAGATATGCCCTTGTTAAAACACTTGTGGAGAGCGGAATTGTCGTTGTAGGAAAGGGAGAGCCTGTAGCACAATTCCAGTGCAAAGGTGGATTTACCGGAACCAGGTGCTCCAGTAACTAACATCAACAAACCAGGACACGTTGCGTAAGTGGGATGTTTGTCGCTATTCCCCAGTCTTGCTTCTACCACGTCATCGGGAATAACAATGCCCCCGCCAAGTAGTTCATCGAGCAAGTAAATATCAGTTTCTTCAGAATCCGTTCCCCGCTGTGCTTTGAGGGGAACTGGATCTTTTGCCGTGGGGGATTTGAAAAACACCTGCGACATGTACGTTCTCAGTCTTTTCTCGCTACTCATTTCTTTTCTCCTGTTCCTGCCAGATAACAACGATTATACAGTCTGTATAAAACGGGAAACACAGATTCTTTCTACCAGTATAACAAGTTCCCGTTTTTTTTAACACCTTTCTTTTACAAAACCGCCATCACCGTATTGCTTGGCGAACCTTCGCCGGATTCATTTCCCGATTTATCGGGATTCGAGTTCTGTTTTTAGCGGCTGGTCAACCAACGTTGCTTCTGTCTCCTGACTACTGTATTCTGAATTCTTATAAAAATTCTATCTCTTTTTCTTCCCAAATTTATCCGCCTCAGGCGTGACTTTACCCGCCTTAATTCGGCGGGTCAACGACCGATTTTTATCCGCCGTTTTTCTGCAATCTATAATCTTTTCTTCTTTGTGTCTTTGTGCCTTGGTGGCTATTTTTCCCTTGACTTTTATTAAAAATATGGTAAAATACCGGTATAGTTAGTCAAAAAGTTAATATTTCGCATAAGCACCTGTAAAATAAGAGGATAGCCTTAAAACTTTTTCACATTCTAACCCTTAAAATTTTAGAATCACCTATTCCGGCAGTTTTATATCCTGAATTAAACCGATAACCGATAACCGATAACTGAATTACGAGGAAACATTATGTCCCGAATACGTTTTGAAATTATTTATCCGGCATTTATTGAAACCATCTTTGTTTACTTTCTGCTGCGCCATCGAAAGAAAAAATATGGCACAGCTTTCAGGCGTATAAAATTAATTACAAACAGACCCGTTGCGCCGCAGCATCAATATGCTTTCGTTGACCCCGACGATTATCACAAATTAAATCAATATGATTGGCAGCTCTATGAAAGCAAAAGCGGAAATTACTATGCTGTCCGGTATGACAATGGAAAGTGCATACGATTGCACAGGGTGGTTATGAATGCTCCTGCCGGCAAAATCGTTGACCACAGGGACCGCAACGGCCTCAATAACACCAAAGATAATTTGCGTTTCGCCACGCCTTCTCAAAATTGCTGTAATTGCAAACGGCCCAAAAATTGTAAATCTAAATATAGAGGGGTTTGCTTTCATAAACATATGGGAAAATGGCGGGTGGAGATACATTATAATGGAATTCGTAAACATATCGGTTATTTCGATAATGAAGAGGATGCCGCGAGAGCCTATGATGTCGCCGCCCAAAAATATCACGGCGAATTTGCTGTTTTAAATTTTCCTGATGATCCCGACAGAGCCCCGAATGTTAATGAGGGGTGTTTAGCCCCCAGTTTTACTGGGGGTTTTCTTCCCCAGATTCTTGTTGCCGCTGTCCTGATTTTAGGTACATTAAT
>JAHJRK010000556.1 GCA_018830925.1 Pseudomonadota bacterium | reverse complement strand
CCTCCTGTTTGCTCCGTTCAATTATAAGACATTTATTTTCATTGGAGTCTGCACAGCATCTTTCTTTGCGCTCCCGTTTTTAACGTCGCGCATTACCAGCCTTTACGGGCACAGAACCGCCGCGATAAGAACAAAGTGGATTCTTTTCGTACTGTTCGGGCTCGGGGCTCTTGCTTTGTGGTCGGGGAGTGAAGCTGTTCTCCCCGCATACATCGCCGGAATGATACTTGCGGGCTCGGCGGCAAGAGACACCTTCTTCATAAGACGCCTGCGAACCTTAACCATTGGATTTCTTACGCCTTTTTATTTCCTGCGGGCAGGATCTCTTGTCTCTCTCTCAGCGCTCATTTCTGCTCCGTTCATACTCCTTACTCTTCTTGCAGGAAAGGTTTTCTCCAAGATCTTCGGTCTCTATCCCGTAATCGGCATGTTCAGAAAGGAGAAAAACGAAAAATGGTATTATACGCTCATGATGTCAACCGGACTCACTTTCGGGACAATCTCAGCCCTCTACGGATACTCCCATGGAATCGTGAGCCGTGAGCAATATTCCTTTCTGGTAACGGCGGTTATAGCAAGCGCAGTAATTCCGACTATGATAGCAAACTTCGCCTTCATGCCGAAGCATTTACTCGGCAAAACCGACACCGCGGAAACGGTATCCCGGCCCGCTTATGCACCCGTCTGCACGGATAATAACGGGTCAAGCGGCCTGAATGAAGAGTAATTATGGAAATTTGCCGGTACATAAAGTTGCTTAAAGGGGTACCGGCGCAATCGTCTTTGGCACGATTATGAACTCTGCATCGGGTCGGAACATGATTCCGGATCAACAGATCAAAGCCCCATATTGGAGAGAATATGGGGCTTTGTACCCTGATATTTCGTGAAAAATCAGAAAAATATTTTCCCTTACCTGCTCTCTTCATCCTTTCTTCATCTTGAGCTGCTATATTCCAAATTAAATTCGGCTTGGAAAAATTCGAGCTGTCTTTCTTGTAACCAAAGTGAAATCACAGAATTCAGATAAAGGGAAAACCATATGAGATCCTCATTCCTTCCGTTTTCCAAACCGGCCATCAGTGAACAGGAAATCGAGGCAGTTGCTGAAGTCCTGCGCTCCGGCTGGATCACCACGGGGCCTCGGACGGCCGAGTTTGAAGAGGCTTTTCGAGAATACTGCGATGCCAAAGGTGCGGTGGCGCTCTGTTCAGCCACAGCGGGCATGCATCTTTTGCTTGTCGCCATGGGCATTGGTCCTGGGGACGAAGTGATCACCCCCTCCATGACCTGGGTCTCAACCGTTAACCTTATCGTGCTTGCCGGTGCCACCCCGGTTTTAGCGGATATCGACCGTGATACCCTTATGGTTTCGGCCAAAACCATTGAACCGCTTATCACGGACCACACCCGGTTGATTGTTCCGGTGCATTTTGCCGGTGCCACAGTGGACATGGAACCGCTGCGGCAACTGGCCTCGGCGAAAGGCATCCATCTGGTCGAAGACGCCGCCCATGCCGCCGGCACCGAATACCATGGGCAAAAGATCGGCCGGCGAGGCACCGCCATTTTTTCTTTTCATCCCATCAAAAACATTACCTGCGGCGAAGGCGGGATGTTTTGTTCCGACGATCCCACGCTTATCGAACGCGTCCGCCGGCTTAAATTTCATGGCCTTGGCATGGATGCCTATGACCGAACCATGCAGGGCCGGTCTCCCCAGGCCGAGGTTCTGGAGCCGGGGTTCAAGTACAACCTGACAGACATGGCTGCTGTCCTCGGTTTGAGTCAATTGAGCAGGCTGGATAAATTCATCGAAAAACGGGCGCTTCTGGCCCGCCGTTACCAGGAGCTTCTGTCCGGAGTGGATGAGATCCGTCCCCTTGCCATGCCCTCCTACCCAATGCGCCACGCATGGCACCTGTTCGTTGTCCGCCTGGATACTAAGCGGGCAGGCATGGATCGGGAGACCTTCATGGCGGAATTAAAGAAAAGGAATATCGGCACCGGTATCCATTTTAAGGCAGTACACACACAGAAATATTACCACGAAACATTGCACCTGCATGAAGGTGCAATGTTGAACACCGAGTGGAATTCGGACCGGATTTGTTCACTTCCCCTTTTTCCCGATATGAAAATAGAAGATGTGAATGATGTTGTTGATGCCATCAAGGATGTACTGGCTTCAATAAAGTAATCTACGGAGAAGAAAATGAGCGGTTTTAATCTATTGTCCGTTGTAATTCCTGTATTCAACGAGGAAGACAATTTGGACGAGCTTATCCCCCGATGCCTGAGCGCATGTGACAGTATCGGAATAAAGTATGAGATAATTCTGATCGATGACGGAAGCAAAGACTCATCACCTGAAATAATCGGCAGGGCTTCCGAAAATCATCCCGGCAAAATTATAGGCGTGTTTTTAAACCGCAATTACGGACAGCATGCCGCAGTCATGGCAGGTTTCAAGGAATCGAGGGGCGATATCATTGTTACACTGGATGCCGACCTGCAAAATCCCCCCGAAGAGATTCCGAGGCTTGTTGAAGCGGCACGGCAGGGATATGACGTGGTAGGCACAGTCAGGAAAGATAGGGAGGATTCGCTCTTCAGAAGAATCTCTTCGGCAATTATAAACAAGGCCGTCCAGAAATCAACGGGCGTCATGATGCATGACTACGGGTGCATGCTGCGGGCTTATCAGAGAAATATCGTCGATACTGTCCTTGAGTGTGATGAGCGCAGCACCTTTATTCCGATTCTGGCCAATAACTACGCCCATACCACTACGGAAATTGAAGTCCGGCATGAAGCGCGCCGCGGCGGTGTTACAAAATACTCCTTTTTTAATCTTATCAATCTCATGTTCGATCTTTTTACATCCATGACCACATTTCCTCTGCGCCTGTTAAGCATTATAGGCGTAGGAATAGCCATTCTCGGGATCGGGTTCGGCCTCTTGTTATTGCTTCTGCGCATTATACACGGTCCTGCCTGGGCCGGGGAGGGGGTTTTTACCCTGTTTGCAATTTTATTTATCTTTATCGGCGCTCAGTTTATGGGCATGGGTTTACTTGGAGAATATATAGGACGGATATACAACAACGTCAGGTCCCGCCCATTCTTTTTGGTAAAAAGAGTGACGGGCAGAGACTTTAACAAAGGAAATTAAAGTGAGAGCTATAGTACTGGGTTATCATAATTTTGGCTGTGCGGGAATCGAGGCTTTATTACGACATGGATTTGAAATTGCCGCGGTATTCACCCATAACGATGCCCCTTCTGAGAGGATATGGTTTGATTCGGTAGCTGAAATGGCTTCCAGGCATAAAATTCCGGTATTTGCCCCGGAAAATATCAATCACCCCCTTTGGATTGAAAAGATAAAAGAATTGAAGCCCGATATTCTTTTCTCCTTTTACTACCGGGATATGCTGAAACCCGCACTTTTAAATATTCCGCCGTCAGGCTGTCTTAACCTGCACGGCTCCCTGCTTCCGAAATACCGTGGCCGGTGTCCGATAAACTGGGTGCTTGTTAACGGCGAAAAAGAGACCGGTGTAACCCTTCATTATATGACGCCCATGCCTGATGACGGAGATATCACAGGCCAGAGGAAGATACAGATAACGGATGATGATACGGCGCTGACCCTTCATAAAAAGGCTGTTCAGACATCAATCTCCCTTTTGGATGAAGTTTTGCCACAGATCAAAAAAGGCACGGCCGCAAGGATACTTCAGGATAACTCCAGTGCAAGTTGTTTCGGGGCAAGGACTCCCGATGACGGCGAAATCGACTGGGATCAGAGTTCTGACGCCATTATGAATCTGGTTCGCGCGGTAACCTATCCCTATCCCGGCGCATTCAGTTTTGCCGGAGGAAGAAAATACATCTTCTGGAAAGTGAGCAGGGCGGCAAATACCGGGGGTTGCCCGGGCACAATCATTTCAACCGACCCGCTTCTTATCTCCTGCGGCCAGGGCTCTGTTTGTGTTGAATATGGTCAGTCTGAAGACGGCATTTATATGAACGGTCCCCAGCTCTCCGGACAGATGAACCTTGTTGAAGGGCTCAGATTCGGGAAAATACCATGCCGCAACGCCACAAGGGGCACAAAAACGAATATACTTATACTGGGCGTTGACGGATTTATTGGAAACCATTTGAGTGAAAGGCTACTCGACAGCGGCAAATACAAAGTTCACGGAATGGATCTTCAGGCCGAATCCATCTGCAGGATTAAAGAACGGGAAGGGTTTTATTTCGAAGAAGGGGATATTTCAATCCACCGGGAATGGATCGAGTATCATGTGCGTAAATGCGATATTGTCTTGCCGCTTGTTGCCATTGCCACTCCGATAGAATATGTACGCAATCCTTTAGGGGTCTTTGAACTCGATTTTGAAGAAAACCTGCGCATAGTCAGGTACTGCGCAAAATATGGCAAGAGAGTTATTTTCCCTTCTACTTCTGAAGTTTACGGAATGTGCGATGACGAAAGATTCGACGAGGATAAATCAAAACTCGTTGTCGGTCCTATCCAGAAACAGCGCTGGATATATTCCTGTTCCAAACAGCTTCTTGACCGGGTAATCTGGGCCTACGGGGCGCAAAAGGGATTACAGTTCACCCTCTTTCGGCCGTTCAACTGGATCGGGCCGAGGCTCGACAGTCTGGATTCCGCCCGGGTGGGAAGCTCAAGGGCAATCACCCAGCTTATTCTTAACCTGACTGAAGGCACTCCTATTCAGCTTGTTGACGGAGGAAAACAGAAACGTTGCTTTACCGATGTAAAAGACGGAGTAGAGTGCCTTTACCGCATAATAGAAAACGAAAAAGGCCGCTGCAACGGCAGAATTTTCAATATAGGCAATCCCGACAATGAGGCCAGCATTGAAGACCTTGCAAATCTGTTGATCGTAAATTTTGAAAAGCACCCTTTGCGTCATAAATTCCCCCCATTTGCAGGCTTGAGGAAGATAGACAGCAAATCCTATTATGGAGACGGGTACGAAGACGTTATTCACAGAAAGCCCAGCATAGAGAACGCAAAACGCGTATTGAAATGGGAGCCCAAGATCAGTCTGGAACAATCGGTTATAGAAACACTCGATTTCTTCCTGAAAGAGGCCGTTCGGGATCAGGCATGATAATCGGTCTTCGAGTTGATGTTGATACATTGAGAGGAACAAGGAGAGGGGTGCCCAATCTCCTTGGCCTGTTTGCAAAACATTCCGTAAGGTCCACTTTTTTCTTTTCGGTAGGGCCGGACAACATGGGCAGGCATCTTTTCAGGCTCATCCGCCCCGGCTTTATAATGAAAATGGCCCGCACCCGCGCTCCCGGTATGTATGGTTGGGATATCCTCTTACGTGGAACGCTGTGGCCCGGTGCGATAATTGGAAAGCGCTGCCCGGGGCCGATTCGTGCGACCGCCGAAGCGGGCCATGAAGTCGGACTCCATGCCTGGGATCATCACTGCTGGCAGACGCGGATTATGAACCTTGACCAACAGGCCATAACCGGGGAAATCAGGAAGGGTTACGATATGCTGACAGAGATCCTGGGAAGAGACCCCGATTGCTTCGCAGCACCCGCATGGCGGATCACGCCCGAAGCCCTTAAGGCATTAGAGGAGTTTCCTTTCCGGTTTCAATCCGATTGCCGCGGCCATTCCCTCTTTTTGCCGTCAGTTGAAGGCCAACGGCTCAGTCATGTCCAGGTGCCGACCACCCTGCCGACCTATGATGAACTCATCGGTTTGAAATGCAAGCCGGAAACCTACAATGAATATCTGCTCAATATGATACGGCCTGACCGTCTCAACGTGTTGACCATCCATGCCGAAGTGGAAGGAATCGGTTGCCTTGCCTTGTTTGAGGATTTTTTGGACAGGGCCGCGCAGCGGGGTATCGTCTTCGAACCCCTCGGTGACCTTCTATCTCAAAACCTGGAAATTGCGGAATCCGATATCCACCAGGCAGCTGTGGCCGGAAGGGACGGGTGGCTTGCCTGCCAGAAGAAATCTGCCGGCCACCATAAATCAGCGGGAACATTTTGAGATGGTTAATAAAATGAACATACAGAAATTAATGAGCGCCAAAACAGGATATGCCCTTCTGCTGCTGTCGTTCTTTTTACTTTCCTACATCCTGCCACTTGGGGCCCGTGATCTCGTTGCCCCGGACGAAACGCGTTACGCCGAAATCCCCCGGGAGATGATCGCCAGCGGTGACTGGGTTGTCCCCCACCTCAACGGCATGAGGTACTTCGAAAAACCGGTGCTGGGCTATTGGGTGCATGCCGGTTCACTTCTGCTATTCGGTGAAAACAGTTTCGCCGTTCGCCTGCCGTCCGCTCTGGCTGTAATGCTGTCGGCCCTGTTGATATACATATTGGTCAGGCGTGTGTCCCGCCGTAAGGATGAAGATGACTGTTTTACGGCCATCCTGGCCGCCCTTATCTTTCTATCCTGTTTTGAGGTGTTCGGAGTGGGCAACACGGCTGTGCTGGACAGCCTGTTTTCGTTTTTACTTACTGCGTCAATTACTGCTTTCTATTTCGCATCTGAAGAACAACCGGGCTCTGCAATGGAAAAAGGGTTTCTGGTACTTTCCGGTCTGTCCTGCGGCCTTGCCTTTCTGACCAAGGGATTTCTTGCCTTTGCCGTGCCGGTTTTGGCGCTGGTTCCATATCTGGTCTGGCAACGCCGGTATTCCGACTTGTTTCGCATGAGCTGGCTGCCGATTCTTACAGCCATCCTGGTAGCACTGCCGTGGAGTATAGCAATCCACTTAAAAGAACCGGATTTCTGGCAATTTTTTTTCTGGAATGAACATATCCGGCGATTTATGGCCGACAATGCCCAACATAAAGAGTCTTTCTGGTCTTTCTTTTTGACCGCACCGGGCATGTTGATTCCCTGGATATTTGTGGTCCCTGCGGCTGTGCCGGGAATAAAGGCGCGACTGTTTGAACAGGGAGCGCAAGGCAGGGTGCTGAGATTTTGCATTTGCTGGCTGGTACTGCCCTTTTTGTTTTTCTCGTTGTCGAGTGGCAAATTGCTCACTTATATTCTTCCCTGCTTTCCCCCTTTTGCCGTTCTCATGGCATTTGGGCTTTTGTACGCGCTCAAGAAAAATGATCAAAATAGATTATTTCAAGGGGGGACTGCTGTAAGCGCCATGTTTTTCGGTCTGATCCTTATTGTATTTTTGTGTGTTCAATTCTTCGGCTTCAATGGGTTCCGTCCGTATAGCCAGCCCTGGAAAGTTATGATGGTGATAAATGGCTTCTTATTTTCTATTCTGCTGTGCTTTTGGTCCTTCCGAAGCCGTAATGTAAAAGACAAAGCCCTCCTTTTCGGTATAGCGCCGCTTCTCCTTTTCTTTGTTGTTCACTATACCATACCTGACCAGACCATTGAGTCAAAAGCGCCGGGTGTTTTACTGGAACAACAGAAGAAAGAGATTACTGACGAAAATATCATTATTTCTGATGAAAACTCAGCCGGGGCAGTTTGCTGGTATCTAAAACGCAGTGATGTTTACTTGCTTGGAGGAACCGGCGAATTTGATTACGGATTGGGTTTTAAAGATGCGGACGGGAGATTGCTTGACATGCAATCTGCCGTCGATCTTATAAATCAAAACCGTGGCAAAACAGTGGTGATCGCCAGGGTTAAGAATATTATTCGATGGCTGGACCAGCTTCCCAAGCCTGTTTTTCAGGATCAGAGCGGTCCTTCCGGATATATTCTCTGGAAGTATTGAACATCGCTGTTTGCCGGTTTATTGATGTTATTTCAAGGTAATATATCATGACAATCACAATCATTGGTGATATACAGGAAATATAGCCTTTACAGGCAAACAGGCGAAAAACAATTTTTGGGAGCATGCGGTTGTGAGAATTTTGATCGCAGATGATGATTACTCGCTGCTGGAACAATTGCAGCAAATTTTAACAAGCCAGCGTTACATCGTAGAGACAGCAG
The DNA here is from genome assembly GCA_018830925.1 of Pseudomonadota bacterium. GTDB lineage: Bacteria > Desulfobacterota > Desulfobacteria > Desulfobacterales > RPRI01 > RPRI01. The sequence continues at coordinate 7,234 of JAHJRK010000556.1, read as the reverse complement.
TAGATGGCGAAAAGGCATTAGACAAATTATTCGAAACGCCTTTCGATTTGATTGTTCTCGATATCATGATGCCAAAAATCGACGGGTTGACCGTTTTGGAAGACGCGCGAAAAGCCGGGATCAATACTCCCGTGCTCATGCTCACCGCAAAGGGTGATGTGGCAAACAGGGTGAGGGGCCTCGACCTCGGTGCGGATGACTACCTGGCCAAACCGTTTTCCTCGGATGAGTTGTTGGCTCGCGTGCGTGCTTTGCTCAGGAGATCCGGAGGCCAGTGTGAATCCGCTTTGCAGGTTCAGGACCTTGAGCTTGACACTGTTAGCCGCAAGGTAACCAGGGGCGGAAAACCGGTCGAACTGACCCCCAGAGAGTTTTCCATCCTTGAGTTTCTCCTGCACAATAAAAACAGGGCCGTGTCCCGTTTCAGCCTGGCCGAACATGTATGGGGAGATGATTTCGATCCCTTCAGCATGTCCAATTTCATGGATGTTCATATCAAAAATCTTCGCCAAAAAATCGGTGATTCAGGCCAAGTCAATATTGTCCGAACCATCCGCGGCGTTGGGTATATCATCGGAGACACTGAACAATGACCGTCAAAACAAAGATCACACTCTTTATTGTCGGGGCCGGCTTGGTTTCCAGCTTATTGTTTTCCGTTGTTGTGTTTTATGAATTGCTGGAGCAACCTTTCAAACTTCTGGATACCGTACTGAAAGAGGAGGCGTACAGAACAGCCTCAATGATCTTGAAAAGACAAAGCACATCGGAAGCAGCATCTCTCGAAACTGTTGATAATATGGTGCATGCTTATTGGATCGAGATTTATGAGCAAGGCACTAATAAGATTCTCTACCAGTCCGACCTTGCAAAACGGGTAAAGCTTCCTCCGGTAAAGCCACATTCCCGTACTATTGCCAGGGCCGTCATTTCACGCGGGCAAATCAAACCGGATCGGGACAGAAGCCAGAAATCAACCTTTCGGATCAGGAGCGTTCCGATTGAGTTGGACGGCCGGTCGTTAGTTGTAAAGATTGCCCGGACCATGGAAAAACTGGAAGATGAAATATGGGAACTGGTTTTCGGCATTGCAGCCGGGCTTATTTTTTCCACCCTGGCGTTGATTGTCATCAGCCGTTTCATGGCCGGTAAGATCTTGCAGCCGATTGGTCGAATGAAAGATTTGGCTCAAGATATCAGTGAAAAGAATCTTGGCCAGCGGATACCCCATGGAGATGGAAGGGATGAATTCAGCGATCTCGCGAGGACCATCAACCGGATGCTGGACCGGCTGCAATGTTCTTTTGTGAAGCAGAGGGATTTTCTCTTCGATACGTCTCATGAATTGAAAACGCCGCTCACCACCATGCGGCTGACTGTCGATGAAATTTGCACCTCTGACGGTAAAAATTTGCCACCCTTTGTGAGGGATAACCTTCTGCGATTAAACAATCAGGTATTACGCATGGAGCGATTGGTAAAAGATCTGTTGAATCTGTCATCCCTGGAAACGCTGACCGGCATCGATCCAAAGCCGGTTCAAGTCACTGAGCTGTTATCATCCCTGGCAGGGGAATATAAATTTCTGGCGGATGCTCAAAACATCAAAATGGACATCCGCCTTCCCATGCGGCTTGTTACTCAGGGAGACAGAGAAAAACTGCACCGCGCCTTTTCAAATATTCTGGATAATGCCATCAAGTATAACTTTGATGGTGGACAGATTGAATTGACGGGCGACCAGTCCGCTGCCGAACTGACGGTAACCATCGCCAACACAGGCCCCGGCGTTGCCGAGGCAGAAATCCCCAGGGTGTATGATCAATTCTATCGGGTCGAAAAGTCCAGATCGATCCAGAATGGCGGTTCCGGCTTGGGCCTGGCTATCGTGAAAAGAATCGTCGAGCTTCACAATGGGAAGATAAGTTTTGAGAGCAAACAAGAGACTTGGACACGGGTAACGGTCTCTTTGCCTTTGAGCCGGGATACAGTCTTAGCATGAGAAGCTGGAGAAGAGCCAATGCTTTAAACCTATGAAAGAGGTGATCAGATGAATCTTACTGTAGCCGGAACCGGTTATGTTGGCCTTGTCACAGGAACCGGTTTTGCGAATCTTGGCAATAAGGTAATTTGCTTTGATATTGATGAAGCAAAATTAGATGCACTGGCCGGAGGAGAGCTTGCAATATATGAACCGGGGCTTGAAGAAATATTTAAACGGAATCTTAAGGCAGGACGACTTGTTTTTACATCTGATATCAAAAAAGCTGTCAGGGAATCCGATATTATTTTAAACTGTGTGGGAACGCCATCAAATCATTTGCAGGAAGCAGATCTTACGGCCGTAGAAAATGTTGCTATGCAGATCGGTAAGTTTATGAACAGGTACAAGGTAGTTGTAAATAAAAGTACAGTTCCTGTCGGAACCGCAGACCTTGTAAGAAATATAATAAAGGCAAATCAGAGAAAAGAAATTGATTTTGATGTGGTTTCAAATCCTGAATTTTTAAGAGAAGGCGCTGCTGTTAAAGATTTTGAAAATCCGGACAGAATTATTATAGGAACAGACAGCAAAAAAGCTGAAAAAATAATGATTTCTTTATACCGCTCTGTCGCAAGAACCGGAAGACCTATAATGCTGACAGACATAAAAAGCGCGGAAATAATAAAATATGCCGGAAACGCGATGCTTGCAACAAGGATAAGCTTCATGAATCAGTTATCATTTCTATGTGATAAAACTGGCGCTGACATAAAAGCTGTTTCAAGAGGGCTTGGTCTCGACGGCAGAATCGGTCCGCGCTTTCTGCATGCCGGTGTCGGATATGGAGGAAGCTGCTTCCCAAAGGATGTTAAGGCGCTGATATCAACTTTAAAGAAATTTGGTTGTGATTCGGATCTTTTTGAATCCGTTCACCGGATAAACGAAAAGCAGAAAACTGTTGCGGTTGAAAAACTCAAATCCGTTATGCCGATTGATGGAAGCACAATAGCAATATGGGGCCTTTCCTTCAAGCCCAAAACGGATGATATCAGGGAGGCTCCTTCGCTGAAGATAATAAACGATCTTCAAAAGATGGGCGCAATAATTCATGCTTTTGACCCTGTTGCAATAAATAATGCCAGCAAAGTGTTAAAAAGTGTCAGATTTTTTAAAGATCCTTATGAAACGATCCGGGGCTGCGATGCTCTTATTGTTGTCACTGAGTGGGATGAGTTCAGAAATCCTGACATGCGGGTTGTAAAAGAGCTGTTGAAAAAGCTTGTCATCATTGATGGAAGAAATATATACGACCCGATTGAGCTGAAAGAATTAGGTTTCACATATCTTGGAATCGGAAGATAATCTTTTTTATTTTCTTTGCAGGCAAATATAATGAAAAAATATTTATTTGTTCTTATATTAGCCGTGTTCTCCTGCTCAACAGATGCGCAATCCATAAAGCACATACGCTTTGGAAGCAGCTCTGATCCTTTAAACGGGTTAACTATAACATGGCAAAGTAAAGGCACTGCTGATAGAATACGGTGGGGATATACGTCAGTTTGTGAAAAGGATGAATCTGCAGGAATAATAAGGTCCGGTTATACTGATAATCTGTTTGATTTTGTATTTTCATCGCCTGCAGCCAATACCGTAATGTACTACAAGATATATGATTCGCACTCCCAAACATGGACAGCGGTAAAAACATTTAAAACCGCATCGCCGGGTACAACCAATAATTATTCATTCATAGCCTTTGGCGATTCGCGCAGTTTTCCGGCCGACTGGAAGAAGACAAGCGATGCAGCCAATACCAGAGATGTGGATATGGTGCTTTTTACGGGCGACGCGGTATCCAGCGGTTCGAATAATTCTGATTGGGACGACTGGTTTGATTACGGCAAAAGTTTTCTGGAAAATAAGTTGGTATATTATACTATAGGGAATTGCGAACTCAAAAATAATGGGGAAGCAAAGTATATCAACAATTTTATTATGCCGTTAAATCCTTCGAATTCCAAATTGTATTATTCATTTAATTATGGCAATGCGCTGTTCATCTGTCTGAACAGTTTCGACGCAAACAGTGCAACACAATTGAACTGGCTGGTTAATACACTGAAGAATACGACCCGGACCTGGAAATTTATCTCTTTTCATCAGCCTTTTTTTACAACCACCGAAGATGCAGGCCAAATGGATCCGTTCCTGAACACCTGGTGGAAAGCCTTCGATGATTACGGCGTTGACATGATATTTAACGGACATAATCATTGCTACGAAAGAAGCAAGCCGATAAACCGCAATATAAGCTCAACGGCGCCTGTCGCAGAGTATGGCAGCTGTGCAAATCAGGGCCGTTGCGAAATAGCCTGCGGCCGGGCCGGCGCCCCTCCCAATGACTTAGTACCGGGCTGGTTTGTTGAGATAAGCAAAGCCGATTTACACTATACTCTGATTAAGGTGAACGGAAGAACCCTTTCATGTGAAGCCTATGATGCGAATAATCTGCTTTTTGATCGGTTTTCAATCACGAAAAACTCATGTGCGGGTTCTGAATCCGGTGATTTTGCAGAGAAAGGATGATTCAGGACATATCCTTCCCCAAGTTGATGTTTTCTAAATCAGATGTTGTTAAAAATGTGACGATGTCAGATTTTCCAAGTAAAAAATCGAAAAAAAACAGGGATTCTTTGCTGATATTTGCATTGAGTGTTCTGGTTTTTACTGTCGGTTTAAACCCGGAATTTATCGGATTCCAAACCCGTTTTGCATTATTCGCAAAAGAAATGCTCAATTACGGGCCGTCATTTTTTCCGACTACCTACCGGAATCCGTATCCGGACTATCCTGCTGCTTCCACGTATCTCATCTATTTGCTTTCCCTGCCGTTTGGAAAGGTGACGGTATTGTCGGCAGTAATGCCCACGGCTGTAGCTTCCGCTTTGATCCTGGTCTTTACTTATCGCATTGGCGCTATGCATACCCGGGAACGGGGAATATATGCAGTGCTGTTCGCGTTGTTCACCTATAATTTTTTCATTGAATCACGCAGCATTGCATTGGACCAATATACAAGTCTGGTAACTGTTTTGTGCTTCTACTTATCATACTCGGCTTTGCTTTCAGGCAAACTAAAACGTTTATGGCTTGTTCCATTCCTGTTCGTCGTTGGGTTTAGTTTTCGCGGCCCTATAGGTCTTGTTATTCCAACCGCAATAACCTGCGGCTTTTATTTCTGGGAAAAAGAATACAGGAAATGCCTTCTTTTCGGTTCCGCAGGTCTGGTTCTTCTGGGGCTCTGCAGCACAGGATTACTCTTAGCCGCCTATCGACAGGGAGGAGATTCTTTTGTAAAAGAAGTGATTCATATGCAGGCAGAGGGACGCATGGACAGCGGATCAAAAAACTTCCTTTTTTACTGGTTAAACGGTTTTACCTCTTATGCGGCAAGTTATCCGCTCGCGATTATTATTACTGTTATCTCCTTTAAACAAATTATCAAACGTGAAAATATAAATTACAGATTTCTTGGCCATTTGGCTCTTTGGACGGTTATTATCCTTTTTGGCATGTCAATTCCGGGAACCAAAAAATCACGTTATGTTTTACCTGTCGTTCCGGCGCTCTCTTTACTGGCTTCTTATCTGTTTATCAATTCAGCGGCAGGAGGATTCCTTGCCGGGGTAAGAAAAATATTTCTGCGAATCTGTAAGACGCTTCCTCTTATTACCTTTATCGGAGCTGCGGGGTTATATTTTCTTAAAACATATTATGTGCCGGTTTCAACTGTTAATTACATGATTACTCTCGGATTATTGGTCGTCCTGCTGATTTTCAATGTGAAATTCAGTCGTAAATTTAAGGAACATTCTCAGGGTGGTTTATGTTTTATGTCAATCGGGGTTTTAGCGTTTATTATATTCAGCATAGGAATCATCGACCCGTTTATGTACAATCGTGAACTAACCAGACCTTTTGTCGAAAAAGTGGAGAATCTGTTAAAAGACAAACCGGGCATAATTGCTTTCTACAAAATCGGCCCTGACGCGGAAGATATCAAGTTTGTGGTTAATATGAAATACCCGGTTAAGCCCGAATTCGTTAGAACTGCAGATGACCTGTTACTGAATCGTACCAATATGTATTTCATCGCAAAACGAAAAGATTTTAATTATTTACCAAACGATATCGCAGCGAAAATGGATATACTTTTTTATGGGAAAATAGGACATGAGAATTGCGTAGTATTTTCTCAGAACATTTGAAGCTCCCCACAGCTTTATTTTTGACTCATTTCATCGTTGTGCCCGACATGATTTTCAATCAGCGCTTGCGTTGCAGTTTGCAAATAAGCATTCAGCTCCTTTTGCATTTGCTGCAGCTTATGGGGATCATCAATCGGTTCGGCAGACATCATGGGACGAATCCGATACCGGAATAATTTGGGTTCGGTCTCCGGCGCCTTGATTAAAATTGTTTCGCCTTCTATGAATGCCACCATCTGTTCATTGCCCGAAGGTTTGATCACAGCGCGGCCGGGATCACCCTTCGGGAGCGCCAGCAAATCCCTTCCCCAGCAGTGGTGCACATAGTTCCCGCCCAGCATGCCCATAACGGTGGGCACGATATCAACCTGTGAGCCTACGGTTGTATTGATTTTGCCGAACCGGGCCTGGATATCCTTTCCGATAAAAAGCAAAGGCACATGGAACCGGAATAAATCCATATCTGTAATCTGCACTCCTCCGCCGAAACCGTGATCACCGGTTATCACGAAAAGAGTGTCGTCAAAACCGCCCCGGTCCTTTACCTTTTTAAAAAACTGCCCCAGCGCATAATCGGCATAACGCATGGCGGTGAGATGCCCCTTCTCCTTGCCGTTCACCATCACCTTTTCAACCGGCATCGGATCGGGCAGGGAATAAGGGACGTGATTGGACAGTGTCTGCAATATAGCGTAATAGGGTCGGTCGCTCTTTTCAAGTTTGACGATTTCATCAAAAGCGCGATCGAACATGTCTTCGTCGGTTACACCCCAGGTTGGATCGTATAAACGCGGGTTCACAAAATCGTTGCGGCCAATAAATCTGGTCACACCCTGCTCTCTGAAAAATCCGATCTGATTGTCCCAGTTAAAATCGCCGTTGTAGACAAACACGTTATCGTAATCACGTTCTGAAAGGACTTTCGGAAGCCCTGAAAAACGATACGCGCCCTCCGGCTGGTTCATCAGGTATTCATAAT
>JAHJRK010000555.1 GCA_018830925.1 Pseudomonadota bacterium | reverse complement strand
GATCTCGTCCGGTTGCAAACTCATTGTTGGCCTGTTCTCCTATCTTCAAGTTAAAACCAGCGTTCGGGCACTTCCAGGATGTCATCGGGCATAACAAGATCATCCATTTTGGCATCAATAGTTTTCTCGATATTATCGATCCTGCGGATGATCTTGGTTTTGTTCTTCCAGGCCTTGGGGGTAAAGCCGCCGGCCACGGTTATGGAACGTAAAACCGTAAGCCCCTGTGTTATTTTATAGGCCCCGGGATTCTTTACCTCGCCGCTCACATAAACAAATGAAGCCCTGGGCACATAGATGCTGTCACCATCCAAAACGGGTACGTTGGCGTTTACATCCCCGCCCTCAAGGAGTTTTTTCAGATCTATGGCAATGATAATATCGTCTTTATGGTCGGTGCCGCCCTTAATGATATTGCGCTGGATGAACAGAGTCTCACCGGCATTAGCCGTGATGCCTCCGGAATTGGAAATAACTTCCATGAGGGTCGAGTTGCCTCTCATTTCCAAGAGACCGGGTTTGGTAAATTCGCCGAGCATGGTTACTTTTTTACTCTTGTATTCGGCGATAAAAACACTGACCTGCGGATTTTTCAGGTATCCGTCCGCAAAAAGGGCCGCCAGTTTTTTGCCGATTTCCGCGGCCGTGAGCTTGTTCACGACAGCTTCACCGATAAGCGGGACCATGATTTTGCCCTCGCCGCTTACCCGTACTTCCGTGGCAAGATCGGGATTGTCGTATACGCTGATCCTGAGCAGGTCGCCATCCCCGACCTCGTATTCCTGGCCCAGGGCCTGCTGAAGAGGTAACAGCAACAGCAGCGCCAGGAAACAAATCGATGCCAACTTGAGTCGGGTTGAATTCAATACCGGTATCTTGATTCGGTTAAAAATTTGCATCCCTGATATACTTTCTCCTTTGTTCCGAGGTTACAATGGCAGGCTGGAAAGGCGGCGTTTTAGCTTTGACAATGGTCTTTTGATTTGTATCCAGACGGATCGTGCCCACCGCCAGCGGTGAAATATTCCGCACATCGAGGGAGTTGCCGATGTTGGCAATTTCGGTTTGCGTCGGGGAAACCATTAAAATAACATCGTGTCTCGATATATTTAAGGATACATGCTCCGTTTGTACAACGAATCTTGAATCCATCCTCGGTTTGTAGACAACAAACCTTACCTGACCGCTCAGTACCTTGATTATGGCCGATCTTCTGTTAATGCCGGGCGCATAGGAATACTGGTTAACCCTTAAAGATGCCCCGGGCCAGACAATGACCACGGAATCATCCGTAAACACCAACTGGGCCCTGGAGTTCTTGGCGCAATCCAAAAGATCTCCTGCGGAAACGCCGTCGCCCGTTTTCAAAGTTGTTATGCTTTCAGTTCCCGTTCTCTTGACGGTCACCCTGCCTTGCACTTTGGTAATTTTAGCGGCAGAACCATCCGCATCCAGAACGCCCTCAAGAAAAATAAAAATCAGGAGAACCAGGAACGGGCGGTAAAACTTCAGCTTGTTCCAACTGCTCATCACAATGCGAGGTTTATTGTGAGGGCATAGGTATTGGAAATAAAATCATGCGCCTCTATATTTGAATCCCGGTCCAAGCGGTTGTAATCAAGGGCAAATTCCAGCCAATCCCTCATTTGATATTTCAGACCGACTCCGCCAAGGATTGTCCGATCGCTGCGGGTTAATGTCTCAGGCGCTATGGGGTCCGAATAGTCATCGGTCCCGTATGATCCCCGCACCACCCCGGAAATATTAAATATAAACTTATGCTTATATTCGACATAGGCACCGGTGGTGATATAATATCTGGCCGCCTGATTAGGTGAATCATGGATTACGCGCTTACCTACAACCTTCAGGGAAGAATAATCCGAGAATTCATGGTCTATGTCGATAGCTCCTGAGAATCCATTGATGCCGTCTTGACCCTCAGTATCAAAATCTTTATTAAAATATCCCCCTTTTACGGTACCTTTTGTATATGGGGACACTTCCCACTTCAGCCCCAGATATCCGCTGTTGACGGTATTATTCAATACGCTTGTTTCCAGGTCATAATCGGCTTTGATGTAATCGGCTTCTACAAAAGCCGATACCTTGGGGAAAAAACGATAGTATAAGTAAATCGAAAAAAGGTCTTCTTTCCGGTCTCTGTCATCGCCGAGCTGGAAATCCCAAGTCGTTCTCGTATAATCCAACTGGACCTTCGATGTATCGGCAAGTTGGTAGGTTGCGGAAAAAGACGCGGCGTTGGTATCGTATTTTTCGATTTGTCCGGAGGTTGAAGAAGCCCTGGGTTCATGCCCATGGGCGTAAGTATCGTTCAGCCGTAAACCTATCAGGCTGCCGAGTTTTAGATCCGCATTGATACTGGCGTTATGATCGGTAGTATTTTCACTGCTAAAGTCTGCATAGCGATTAATAACCGCATTATATTCAAGGGCGAACTGATGCATACCTGTGGGCAGCAACAACTTAATGCCCGGTGTTATTGTCGTTATCCAATCGTTTTTTGTATCCGTAGCGGCAGCGAAAATATTATCGTTATACGTTTCTTGTAGTAACGTATAGGGGTGAATCTCCAGCAACCCCAAGTGGATATTACCGGCTGCAAAAGCTTGGAACGGAATGCACAATAGAAGAAATGACAGCCACAGAATTTTCGACTTCATTGGTATCTCCTGCTCTTATTTGGTACGATATGTTCCGGGTTGCTATACGGGGATTTGTTGCGATAGCATCAACCACCGGCGGAATGTGTCAATGAAAATGAGACACCATTTTCAATTTATTAGTGTCGAACGACTATGTATCATCGAGCGACAGCACTTACTTCTCCGGAACGCTCCGGAAAGGCATGACCTCCACTCCATATTTTTATGGGCTGATTT
>JAHJRK010000554.1 GCA_018830925.1 Pseudomonadota bacterium | reverse complement strand
GCCATGTTTTATCTTCCTTTCTCTTCAGATTATAAACTTGGAGATGATCTCCTTCATTATTTCGGTAGTTCCTCCGCCGATCGACAATATCCTGTTGTCACGGAAGAGCCTTTCAACAAGATATCCGCGCATGAATCCGTAACCGCCGAATATCTGGACAGCCTCATATGTGACCTTGTCGCTGGCGCTTGTGGCAAAATTCTTGGCCATTGAAATTTCTTTTATCTGGTTTATCCCGGAATCGATCTTTGCAGCTATCCGGTAAGTGAATTCCCTGCTCACTTCAACAAGAGTAGCCATTTCTACAAGCTTGTGACGGATTACCTGAAAACCTTTTATGGGACGACCAAAGGCTTCTCTCTTTTTAGCATATTTTAAGGATTCTTCAAGAGCCATTTGGGCTGTCATGTTGGCCATGATCGCAAGCTGGAGCCTTTCTGTCTGAAAATTTTCCATAATGCCGTAAAAGCCCTCGTTTTCTTTACCGATAAGATTATCGGCCGGGACCCGGCAGTCATCAAAAAATATCTGGGCAGTGTCGGAAGCCCACCACCCGGTTTTTTTAAGCTTGTTTGAGACCGAATAACCGGGAGTTTTCGATTCAATAATAAGAAGACTTATTCCGTGGGCTCCATTTTCTCCGGTTCTTACGGCACATGTTATCTGGTCGGCCCTGCACCCGCTTGTGATAAAAGTCTTGCTCCCGTTGACTATATAATGGTTTCCGTCCTTAACCGCGGTTGTCTTTATGTTTGCGACATCAGAACCTCCTTCAGGCTCGGTAATGGCTAGGGCGGCGATATTTTCCCCTGCCAGAACAGGCTTTACGAAGAGTTCTTTCTGTTCTTTTGTTCCGGACCTTACAATGGGAGGTATAGCGATGTTAAGGGATCCCAGCCCGGCAACAAGTCCTCCTGAACCGGAACGCATGAGTTCTTCCCAGACGGCTATCTGGAAAAATATGTCTCCGGGTGTTCCTCCCAGTTCTTCAGGATATCCTGTTCCAAGTATTCCGACTTCCGCAGCTTTTTTGTAAAGGGAGCGAGGAAATTGGCATTCTTCTTCCCATTCCTCGATAAAAGGAATAATCTCCTTACCGACGAATTCCTTTACAGAGCGGCGAACCATATCATGGGCTTTCCCGAAGTATTCCTGACAGGAAGCCTTTGCAGCAAATTCTAATCCCATAGCTTACCTCACGTTTCCTGCGGCATCGGGACAGGAGGCATTACAAGCGCAGAGCCTTCCGCCACGATTTCGCCTTTCTGGTTTGTCCATGTAAGCGCCATCCTGACCCAGCGCTTCTTTTCCATCTTTTCAGAAACTTCGCCTGTTGCAGTTATGGTGTCGCCAAAATATGTCGGAGCTTTAAAACGGCAGGTTATTTCAAGGGCAACCGTTCCAAGTCCGGGGAGTTTCATGCCCAGAACCGGAGCGATAAGGCTCTGGGGAAGGGCGCCGTGGGCGATTCTTGTACCGAAAGGAGTCGCTTTTGCGAATTCCTCGTTTAAATGCATGGGGTTAAAATCACCGGAGATTCCGGCAAAAAGATAGACATCCGTTTCTGAAATCGTTTTTGTAAAAGAGGCGGACATGCCGACTTCAAGTTCGTCGTATGTGAAGCCCAGCTCGAACTTCGGTTTTTCATCGGGCCTGAAATGATCAATATCCATTATGGTGGAAGTACTCTTTTTTGCAAATACGGCTTTAACTTTCAAGCCTGTGCGCATTTTACTTAAGGGGATGCCTTTGACTATATGGTTTATCGGCGTATCTGATCCGTCAATTTTGATAAGGGCGAGAATATACGGGGGTTTAAAAGGCTGATGCGGTTCTTCATATCTTATAACCGTAAAGCCGGTTACGATACCCGTATTTTTGAGCTCAACCCAGTTCCCCGATATATCTGAAAAACAGCCCTCACAAACTGTTCTGGGTGGCACGAAAACCCTGTTGCACTTTTCACATTTCAAACCCGTAATTTTCTTATTCCTTAAAGAGATAAGAAAACGGCTTCCTGTCCGACCCGCAAAATACTGGTACGGCAGTGCCAGTTTTCCTTCAACAATAAAGCAGTCATCGTTTGCTGAATGCATTAGATCTCTCCTTCTGACGACTTCGTAAAAAATCCACCTGCTGTGTTGCACTTCATCTTTCGTCATTGCAGCGTACCAGTAAGTACGCTTCATTCCTCAAGATTTGCGCGCCTTGCATCTGGAGCTTTTTACTTTGTCGTCATATTTAGTCGATTATTTCAAAATATTTTATGTCCGTTATCGCTCCAATACGCTCTTCGTTCCATACCGGACGGACTCTTGCGCCTTTCCTGGCCCTTTTTATGTCCGAGGGTTTGAGTTCGTGCCAGAGGGTTTCATGTCCCTTGCACCCGTCAAGAAGAAAATGCGCCGAACAGTAAGGAGTTTCCCTGCTTTCTCCTGTAAGCGGGTCAGGGCTGGCATAGTAGGCGATGTCGCATATGGTTATAACGCCTTCCGGGCCGACTTCAACCCATTCTGTTGCCCTGACCCTGCATTCCGCGCATACTTCCCTTGGCGGGAGCTGAAGCCTTCCGCATTTCGGGCATTTGTTTGCCAGTATTTTTTTCTCGCTGAATGCTTTTAAAAATTTCCCCATGACAGGTCCTGTCGCAAATCTCTGTGGTATCGAAAGAACCTGCTTGATGCGGATAAGTTCATCCTGTTTTTCCTCTTCAGCTCCGGCAGGACCGGGAGGTTTGTATTTATTGAAAAATTTTGTCGCTTTCATGAGAAGACCCATGTCGCCTTC
>JAHJRK010000553.1 GCA_018830925.1 Pseudomonadota bacterium | reverse complement strand
TTTCCTGATTACAGGCTGGCTTATGAACGGCCTGACGCATGTTGTTCTGAACTCGTAATCAATTGCCGAATTCATGATGGTTTGAATGCTTGAAAATATATCGGCAGATTCGCAGCCGTTTTTTACAAAAAAAGAGTAGAGGGCGGGGTCTGTCTTGATATCCATGGCAATATAGTCGACCAGCCCTTTATCAATTAAATTTTTTATCACCGCGGGGTTGCTTCCGTTTGTATCAAGTTTTATCGGATACCCTAATACCTTGATATTTTTGCAAACAGATTCAATATCATCATGAATTGTCGGTTCTCCGCCTGAAATAACGACTCCGTCCAGAAAACTCTTCCGGCTTTCGAGAAAAGCATAAATTTCAGTTTCTTTTAAAGATACAGATGGGTTGTTTATTGCAAGATCAGGATTGTGGCAATAAGGACATGCAAAATTACATCCCGATGTAAAAAGAACGCAGCTTATTTTTCCGGGGTAATCAATCAGAGAATTTTTCTGAATGCCGCCTAAAATCATGGCTGTATAATTTATATCGCTCCCTGTGACCTTAGAAGAGGCTTTTCCTCAAAATAATGGTCATTTTGTGAAGTCTCCGGTCCGGACGCTTGGCAGAGGCGATTATCTTCAGGTTCATCAGACGGCAGTTTATAGGTTTTTCTCAGGGCGAATTCGGCTTGCTTGCCGTTATTCCATTGCTTCACAGGGCGTAAATATCCAACAACCCGGGAATAGACTTCCGTTTCAGCATCACAGATGGTGCATTTTTCCTGCTTTCCTTTCAGGTACCCATGAGATGGGCATACACTGAATGTCGGAGTAAGGGTAAAATATGGAAGATGAAAATGTGTTGATATTTTTCTTATCAGCCCTTTTATTGTTGAAATGTCCGTGATGAGCTCACCCAGGAAAATATGTAAAACGGTGCCGCCAGTATATTTGGTCTGAAGGCTGTCCTGCAATCTTAAGGTTTCATATATATCATCAGTATAGTTAACAGGAAGCTGAGTTGAATTGGTATAATAGGGAGCCGCTCCTTTAATGTAATCTTCTTCATTGGCGCAAACGATATCCGGGAATTTCTGCTTGTCTTTCATGGACAGCCTGTAGGATGTTCCTTCCGCAGGAGTTGCTTCAAGGTTGTAAAGATCTCCTGTTTCTTCCTGGGTTTCGGAAAGAATATTTCGTATATAATCCATAACTTTCAGGGAAAAATCGAGGCCTTCTTTGCTTGCTATATCCTTGCCGATATAATTAAGACAGGCTTCGTTCATGCCTATTATGCCGATTGTTGAAAAATGATTTTTCCAGTAAAGGCCTGTTCCGTTTTTTACTTCCCTAAGATAGAATTTTGAATAAGGGTAGAGGTTTTTATCGGTAAACCTTTCAAGGATCTTCCTTTTTATGGAAAGGCTTTTTGTCGCCAGGTTGATTTTTCCCTTAAGATGAGTAAAAAACTCGTCGTCGTTTTTTGAAAGAAAGCCTATGCGCGGAAGGTTTATAGTAACGACACCTATTGATCCTGTAAGCGGGCTTGCGCCGAAGAGACCGCCGCCTCTTTTAAGAAGCTCCCTGTTATCGAGGCGCAGCCTGCAGCACATAGACCTTGTGTCTTCAGGAGAAAGATCGGAATTTACAAAGTTTGAAAAATAGGGAATTCCATATTTGCCTGTCATCTTCCAGACAGTTTCAAGATTCGGATTATCCCAGTCAAAATCTGCAGTTATGCTGTATGTCGGTATCGGAAACGTAAAGACCCTTCCTCTTGCGTCCCCCGCCATCATTACCTCGGCGAAAGCCCTGTTGATCATATCCATTTCAGACTGAAATTCCGAGTATGTCTCTGTGCGCTCTTTTCCGCCGATTATTACCGGGTGGTCTTTAAGTATCGACGGAACATACAGGTCCATGGTTATATTCGTAAAGGGAGTCTGGAAGCCGACCCGTGTCGGGATATTTATGTTGAATACGAACTCCTGTAAAGCCTGCTTTACTTCACTGTATTTCAGCTGGTCGAATCGGACAAATGGCGCAAGAAGAGTGTCAAAATTTGAAATAGCCTGTGCACCGGCCGCTTCACCCTGAAGCGTGTAGAAAAAATTTACTATTTGTCCCAGGGCGGATCTTAAGTGTTTTGGAGGAGCGCTTTCAACTTTCCCTTCGACACCCATGAACCCCTTTGTCAGAAGGTCTTTTAAATCCCACCCAACACAGTAAACGGACAAAAGGCTTAAGTCATGAATGTGTATCTCTCCGTTTTTGTGGGCGTCTCTAACCTCGGGCGGATAGATTCGGTTAAGCCAGTATTCGGAAGTCACATCTGATGAAATATAATTGTTAAGCCCCTGGAGGGAATAGCACATGTTGCTGTTTTCCTTAATTTTCCAGTCGAGCTTCTGAATATAGTCTTCAACAAGATTGATGTTGGCATTGGTCGCTATGCTTCTTATCTGGGCATGCTGTTCCCTGTAGATAATGTAGGCTTTTGCGGTTTTGTAAAAAGGCGAATCGAGAAGAACCCTTTCAACGATATCCTGAACTCCTTCAACATCCGGAACTGATCCAAGGCGGAGTTCATGAGCAAGGGTTAGAACCCGAAGGGTAAGTTTTCTTGCTTCTCTTTCATCAAATTCAACTGTTGCTTTTCCGGCTTTTGCGATTGCAGCAGTGATCTTTGATGAATCAAACTCAACAACCCTTCCGTCACGTTTTTTGATTTCCTCAAACACTTGTACCACCTCTTCATGTTTAGTCGGTTCAAAATAGAAAAATCTCCGTATTAATCGGAGATGAAAATTACCAGCTCGGTTTTAAAAAAACAGAAAGCACATGGTCATGTATTCCGGTGAATTTTGACGGCTTCGTAAAAAGTCATCCTGCTTTGTTGCGCTTCATCTTTCATCATTGAAGCGTACTAAAATGTACACTTCATTCCTCAAGATTTGCGTGACCTGCATAATGAGTTTCTTACTTTGCCGTCTCAATTCTGATGGTTTAGTAAAAAATACAACTGAGGATTGTCAGCAAAAAAAATGCATGATGTATTTGAATATCCAATATATAGTTATTTGTCAACAAATTTATTCAACATATGGTAGTTTTATTGGAGAAAGGAAACTATTTACAGAACTGTAAAAAGCGTGGATTGACAACATAGGGCTGTTCCGCATATAGGCGAATAAGAGTAAATCCGTTTTAGGAAGGGTTGACTTCGGACAGCTTAAAAAAGAACGTCGAACATCTAACACCGAACATCGAATTTTGAATGGGAACAAAGAATCTTTCATCCTTTAAAAATTTGTTCATTATCATATAGTTGTTTTTCATTCTATGTTGGACGTTCGATGTTAAGTGTTCAATGTTAATCTTTGAAAAACCTGTAAACGGCATAAATATAGCCTTCAATAAAACAGATAATAGTCAAAAAAGGGATTTTCCGTATATGAAAAAGATTCTTTGCAAGGGCTTTTCATTTTCCGGTGTTGTATCCGGCCTTAAAAAAAACAACCAGAAAGATCTCGGACTCATTTATTCAGAGGTTCCAACAAGCATTGCAGGGGTATTTACCAAAAACAGAGTGCAGGCGGCACCGGTTCTTTTAGACAGGGAGAGGATTAAAAAAGGCTTTTGCCGGGCTGTTATTGTAAACAGCGGGAGCGCAAACTGCTGCACAGGCGATCAGGGCATGAAAGATGCCATATCTGAAGCAAGACTTGCGGCATATGGACTGAATATATCTGAAGAGCTGATTTTTGTTGCGTCGACGGGTGTAATCGGAAAACCGCTTGCCCTCGACAAGATAGAGGCCGCTGTTCCGGCACTTGTGAAAGCGCTTTCTCCTGGCGGCATAAATGATTTTGCACAAGCCATTATGACGACCGATACTGTACCCAAGATTGTCTCAAGAAACGGCAACATCGGCGGCTCCGGTTTCAATATTACAGGAGTAGCAAAAGGAGCCGGAATGATATGCCCGGATATGGCGACAATGCTCTGTTTTGTCTGCACTGATGCAGAGGCTTCGCCGGGTTATCTTAAAGAAGCGCTGCTCTCTTCAGTGGAAAAGTCCTTTAACAGGATAACGATTGACGGGGATACAAGCACAAACGATACGGTTCTTGTTATGGCAAACGGAGTATCCGGAACTGTTGTCGGAAGCAGGGCCGACAAAACATATTTTAAGGAGCTCCTCGGCGAAGTACTGATGGAGCTTGCTAAAATGGTCGTTAAAGACGGCGAGGGCGCCACAAAACTTGTTGATATTATTGTAAAGGGCGCGGCAAGTGGAAGTGAAGCTGAAAAAATAGCGAAGACCATAGCTAACTCGAGCCTGGTCAAGACGGCTCTGTTCGGGGAAGACGCAAACTGGGGCAGGATTCTTGCGGCTGCCGGAAGATCGGGTGTGGAATTTGATCCGGGGCTTGCGGACATCTATTTCAACGATGTATTGATGGTAAAAAACGGCATGGGTTGTGGTGATGCAGCCGAAATAGAAGCGACGAAAGTGTTAAAGAATCCTGAGTTCACGATAATGGTTGATTTGAAAATGGGTGAAGGAAAGGCGTCTGTCCTTACCTGCGATTTTTCTATAGATTACGTTAAAATAAATGCTGATTACAGATCGTGATTATAATGAGACTTCAGAAATATTTATCGGAAGCGGGTTTTTGTTCGAGAAGACACGGCGAGGAGTTGATTCTGGCTGGACGTGTCAGCGTCAACGGAGCTGTTGTAACCAAACTCGGAATAAAAATAGACCCGGAAAAAGATATTGTTGAAGTCGGCGGAAGCCGGATAGAAGCAAAAAATGATTTGATATATATCGCACTTAACAAACCCAAGGGTTATGTTACAACATGCAGCCGTGAGAGAGGTAAAATTGTCCTTGATCTGATTGATATACCGGAGCGTGTTTATCCCGTCGGGCGTCTTGACAAGGATTCGAACGGGCTTCTCCTTTTAACCAATGACGGAAGATTGCACAACATCCTTTCACATCCTTCCTTTGACCATGAAAAAGAATACGATGTTATTGTCTCGCGGCCTGTTCCAGAAGAAGCCCTTGGTAAAATGGCTTCCGGAATTCATCTGCTGGGAAGCAGGACAAGACCTGCCGAAGTGAAAAGGATTTCTCCAAGTCAGTTCCGGATTGTTCTTAAAGAAGGCAGAAACAGGCAGATACGTCGCATGGTCGAAAAAGTCGGAAACAGGGTTAAAATATTAAAGAGAATAAGAATTTCAAATATAAGGCTCGGCAGTCTAAAAAAGGGCTGCTGGCGTTATCTTACTGAAAAAGAGAAGAGAGAGCTGTTGAAAAACATAATCTGACGGCTTTGTAAAAAGTCATTCTGCTGTGTTGCACTTCATCTTTCGTTATTGCAGCATACGAAATGTACGCTTCATTCCTCAAGATTCGTGCGCCTTGCATAATGAGCTTTTTACTTTGCCGTCTGAAATATGATTTTTTACGAAGCCGCAAATGATTGTGAACTCGTAAATGGTCTATGAAAGCAGACTTAGGATTTATGGGTATAATGAATAATGAGAAAGCGGTAATATCGAAAAGAGCAACTGAAAGAATAAAAGCCGGACATCTCTGGATTTACAGGAGCGACATAACAGGTTTCCCTGCCGAAGGAGGGTCTGTTGTGGCCGTTTGCGACAGCGGCGGGAAATTTTACGGGAAGGCATTTTACAGCGATAAGTCGCAGATAGCCCTGCGCCTGCTTACAACCCTCGATGAAACGGTTGACGAAGGATTCTGGATAAACCGGCTTGAATCGGCTTTAATACTCAGGCGGAAAGTGGTTGTGAATTCTGAAGTATGCAGGCTTGTAAATGGAGAAGGAGACGGGATCCCTTCCGTAATTGTCGACCGTTATAAAGATGTTCTTTCAATCCAGACTCTTTCCCAGGGATCGGACAAGATAAAAGATCTTATCGCAGAAATCCTGTCTAAACTTATCGATCCTGTTTCGATCATTGAAAGAAATGACGGCAAAGTCAGGGATCTTGAAGGATTGCCAAAACAGATATCGGTGTTAAAAGGATATGATCCGGGTGAGATAGTCTGTCTTGAAAACGGTTTGAAATTTTATTTTCATCCTTCATCGGGTCAGAAAACAGGCGCTTTTCTTGACCAGAGGGAGAACAGAGCCCTTGCAGGCAGGCTTTCCTTTGGTGCCGGTCTTGACTGCTTCTGTTACGGGGGCGGTTTTGCGCTGAATATGGCAGGGTCTTGTGAAACTGTTGAGGCAATTGACATCTCGGAGTCGGCGATCGAGCTTGCAAAGAAAAATACCCTGTTAAACGGGATAATAAACATTCAATTTGAGACTGATAATGTATTTGACCGGCTGAAACTTTATGACGGTCAGAAAAGAAAATTCGATACGATTATTCTTGATCCGCCAGCATTCGCAAAAAGCAGGGCACATATTAAAGCTGCCGAAAAAGGATATAAGGAGATAAATCTGCGGGCAATGCGGATGCTCAATCCCGGAGGTTTGCTGATTACGTCGAGCTGCTCCCAGCATATGGATGAAAATGCGTTTTTAAATATTTTAGCCCGTGCCGCTTCGGATGCAGGACGCAAGGTGCAGGTGATCGAGAAGCGCACCCAGGGCAAGGATCATCCTTTCCTTATTTCTATGCCCGAAACATTTTATCTTAAGTGCATCTTCCTGCGTGTTCTATAGAAGACGGCTTTGTAAAAAGTCATTCTACTGTGTTGCACTTCATCTTTCGTCATTGCAGCGTACAAGTGTGTACGCTTCATTCCTCAAGATTTGTGTGCCTTGTATAATGAGCTTTTTACTTTACCGTCTGAATTTTAATTTTTTACGAATTCGTCATAGAATTTCCTCATCGGCATAATTACATTGACAATTTAGGTGGTTATGATATTCACCCCGAAGTTGTTCGTATAACATGATGCTATTCCAATAGTAACTTTAAAATGAGGCTGTGCAAATGAAGAAGGCAATCAAGGCTCTTTTGGTGTTACTCTTTTTGATTCTTGCCGTATCCGACGCTTTGGCTACCGAAAAAAAGAACAAGCCCGAAATAAAGACGGTTGACAACTACGTTGCCATCTTTGACTTTGAAGTCACAACCGGAGACAAGGGTATTTCCCGTCCGCTTTCGGATAGAGTGATTCACGAGTTTTCTCAGTCCGACAAGTACGAAGTCATAGACCGCGGCAACATGAACAAGATACTCGGAGAGCAGAAATTTCAGATGTCGGGCTGCGTGGCACAGGAGTGCAAGGTAGAGGCGGGGCAGATACTTGGTGTGGGAAAGATAGTACACGGTTCGGTGGGTATTGTGGGGAAGACATATTATCTTACTATGCAGTTGATAGATGTTAAAACGGGGAAGGTGGAGCTTTCCGCGGAGGATGTGTGCAGATGCGAAATTGATAATCTGCTCGGCTCAACCATGACGCTTGCGAAAAAGCTCCTTGGCGAAAAGGTTGAGCAGCCTGAAACAACAGAGTCGAAACAGGGGACTGTGACTGTTGACGAACCGGAGCAGAAAACCACCAATTCCATCGGCATGACAAAGGTTGAGCGGCCTGCGGCAACAGAGTCGAAACTGGCAGTTGCGGCCAAGCCGTCCGAACTTGAGCCCAAAATCACCAATTCCATCGGCATGACATTTGTGTATATCAAGCCCGGCACATTCATGATGGGCTCACCAGCAGGTGAGCTTGGAAGAGACAGCGATGAAACACAGCATCAGGTGACCCTGACCAGAGGGTTCTACATGCAGACAACCGAAGTAACCCAGGGGCAGTGGCAGTCCATCATGGGAAGCAACCCGTCTTATTTCAAAGACTGCGGTGGTGACTGCCCGGTTGAGAAGGTTTCCTGGAATGATGCGCAGGAATTTATCCGGCGGCTGAATCAGAAAGAGGGCGGAAATAACTACCGCCTCCCTACAGAAGCCGAGTGGGAGTATGCGGCAAGAGCTGGAAGTGAAGCAGCTTTTTCAGGCGGCGGGATAACCAAAACTGATTGCGCTCATGACCCGGTTCTGAACGCTCTGGGCTGGTATTGCGGTAATGCGGATAAGAAAACACATCCGGTAGCTCAAAAGAATTCAAATAGCTGGGGGCTTTACGACATGCACGGTAATGTCTGGGAGTGGGTTCAGGACTGGAAAGGAGATTATCAGTCGGGCTATGTTACTGATCCAACCGGGCCTTCTTCGGGCTCGTACCGGGTGGATCGGGGCGGCAGCTGGATCGACGATGCGAGGTACTGCCGTTCAGCGGATCGCAACGAGTTCACCCCGGCTGACAGGGACAGCTACCTTGGTTTTCGCCTCTCCAGGACATATTAATTTTTTGGTTTTTACCTTATAACCTTTTGAAACCCGGCACTGACTCCGTAAGGAAAGTCAACTTCCGGCTATTTTTCTATATGTTTAAAATCATAACCTCAGAAAGAGGACCTTCAAGCCATGGGGCTTTTTACTCTGATTATTTGTTTGGAAAACCTGTCATAATCATGATAATGTGATACCCATGAGAAAAAAAAGGGGGGGCAAGATGCGACAATTTACTCTCGAATACTGGAAGGATGACGATTGGTATGTCGGCAGACTCAAGGAGGTGCCGGGTGTTTTCAGCCAAGGCGAGACATTGGAAGAACTTGAAGAAAGCGTAAAAGACGCCTACCGGTTGATGATGGAAGACGATACGGCGATTCTTCCCAACATGCATGCTCCTGTCTATCAAAAAGAAATCGGTGTGGATATTTGAAGCGGGTTGATTTTATTCGCAAATTAGTCAAAGCCGGCTGTCATCTGAAACGACATGGCGGAAGGCACGACATCTACATGAATCCCCAAAATGGGAGGAAATCTCCCGTTCCACGTCACGCTGAGATAAAGGAAAGTCTTTGCGATCTTATTAGAAACCAGCTCGGCATCAGTGATAAATAGTATAATAAGAGATATTGAAACATCCGGATTAAGTTTGGCAAGTCGAGGACATTGACTATGATGTCATCAAATTGCAGCGTAAAATGACGACATGGTAATCGATGAACGAATCAGGCAGGTGGAACCGGATGAGAAGGGGAAAAGGATCTCGGTTCACAGGTTTTCGAGGATAAAATCAGTGCGCCTGCCGACAGGTAAAACAGGAACCCTCATGATTTCATAACCCAGCGTTTTATAGGTCTCTTCTATAAGACGCTCAATTAGGATGGAATCCTCTTCGTTTTCATTGCGGACTTCATCATGTTTTATCTGCATCCTGTCAAACAGGAAAATTTTCCTGTAGCGAATATCAGTGCTCTTTTCTTCAGGCTCTTTCGGATCAAGTCCCGCAAACTTGAAATAGGCTATGCTGTCCGGAATTGCGCGATCAAGAAAAACAATCGCTTTGTCAGGAAGTAAAGCTTCTATCTCTATTTTCCTGCAAAATATGTTGTGTTCGAACAAGAACATATCCGCTTTTATTTCATCGAGACTTCTTCCTTTGTTCAACTCCTCATTGATATATGCCCGTGCCGTTTCGTGGACCACCTTGTATCCAAGCTGTTCGATACGGGATATCACGGAAGTCTTTCCCGAGCAGGGGGCGCCTGTTATTACATACCAGTTTGTTATGCGCATAGGCTTTATCCAATGTGTATAAAAAATCAGTGTGATTTTAAATACATTATAATATCATTCTGAATGCTGCTACAAGTTTATTAATGCTTTTTTAATTAATTCATGGTAGTTAATCTGTTATATCATTTTTGATAACGAATCGGTAAAATATGGGAAATACAAAAGGAGTTGGGATAAAAAATGGTGACTTTTGAATCGCTGTCAGCAAGAGAGGACAAAATAGCCGTAATAGGATTGGGATATGTAGGGCTTCCTCTGGCGGTGCATCTTTCAAGACATTTTTCAGTAACCGGTTATGACTGTAAGCCTGAAAGAATAAATGAACTTAAGAAATATTGCGACAAAACACTTGAAGTAACACCCGAAGAACTTGCAGGGACAACGATAAATTATACGGCTGATCCTATGGAGCTTTCCCTTTGCAGGCTGATAATAGTCGCAGTTCCAACGCCAATAGATGAATACAAAATCCCCGATTTGTCTCCTGTGAAAAATGCCGCTGCAACAGTCGGAAAACACATTATAAAAGGCTCGATCGTGGTCTTTGAATCGACCGTATATCCCGGAGTAACTGAAGAGATCTGCGCTCCTCTTATTGAAGCCGGGTCGGGTTTTAAATACGGCGTTGATTTTAAAATGGGATATTCTCCCGAGAGAATAAATCCAGGAGACAAGATTCATACAATAGACAACATCATTAAGGTTGTTTCAGGATCGGACCGGGAAACAGGCGAACTTCTTTCGCTTGTCTATGGCAGGATTGTAAAAGCCGGTATTCATATTGCTTCTTCCATTAAGGTTGCTGAAGCGGCAAAAGTCATTGAAAACACCCAAAGAGATTTAAACATAGCTCTTGTAAATGAACTTTCGATGATTTTCAATAAAATGGGTATTGATACTTTGGAGGTTCTTGAAGCTGCCGGCACAAAATGGAATTTTCTCCCATTCAGACCGGGGCTTGTAGGGGGACACTGTATAGGTGTTGATCCGTATTACCTGACATTCAAGGCCGAGGCTCTTGGCTACCATCCCGAGATGATTCTTGCGGGACGCAGGATAAACGACGGCATGGGAAAATATATTGCCGAAAAGGCGGTAAAACTGCTCATCAGGGCCGGAAAACAGGTGCGGGGTGCCAGGATAGCCATTCTCGGACTTACCTTCAAGGAGGATGTTCCTGATCTTCGGAATACGAAGGTTGTTGATATTGTGAATGAACTTAAGGATTTCGGAGTGGACGTGCTTATTCATGACCCGCTTGCAGATGCTGCCGAAGCGAAGAAATATTACGGGCTTGATCTTGAGAAAAATATTGATAAGCTTTCAGGTGCCGATACTGTTATTATCGCTGTAATTCACAGGGCTTACAGAGAACTCGGACTTTCGGGCATTGCCGGGCTATGTTCGGATGATATTCGTATCGTGATGGATATAAAGGGAGCCTTCAGGCCGGAAGAAGCAAGAGGAATAAATATAACCTACTGGAGGCTGTAGGGTTTTCAATTCTGTTTATGGTTTGCTTCTGAGTCAACAGGCTCGATGCAGGAAGGATCATTGTTTGAAATGGAATTGATTCTGCCGGAAACATGGTATCCGTATATTCTGGGTATTATTCCTTCAAGTATGATCGCCTTTAGTTTTTTAGGGTCGTTTTCGTCCGGATTGAGCCAGATATCATACGCCTTATGGTCAAGGATTACAGGCATCCTGTTGTGAATTTTACTGACCGGCACGACTGCTTCTGTTGTAATTATTGCAAAAGTGTTTCGGGTGGATTCATCTTTTTCTTTCCGCTTTTCCCAGATACCGGCAAAGGCAAATGGCTGTCCTGATTGAGCTGTAAAAAACCAAGGCTGTTTTTTTGCCCCGGCCTTTTCCCATTCATAAAAACCGTCAGCGGGGAGAAGGCATCTTCTGAACCTGTATGCTTCCCGGAAACTCGGTTTTTCCGCAATGGTTTCAAGACGCGCGTTAATCAGCAAAGGCGGCTTTGTACTCTCTTTGTATATGCGTGGCGAAATACCCCAGAAAAATTTTGTCAGAATCCTTTCACCAGAGCATACGACGGCAAGAACATCCTGCGACGGAGCCACATTGTACGATTGAACGGGATCGCATTTTACGGCCCTGATATCAAGAGCCTCCCGCAATAAAGAAATCGGGCTGAACTGGGCAAATCTTCCACACATAATCTTTTTGGTGCTTCTCCCAATCGGCAGATATAAAGAGGTCGATGATTCGAGGGTTCCAGAGTTCAAGTGTTTGTCTTCTTAAGTTCTGACAGACTTTATTTGTTGAATATCCCAAATCCCCAAATAACAACATTTACTAATTCACATAATTTATTAGTATTTTTCAAAATTGAATGCTGATGCTTCACCCCGTGTCACTTGAACCCTTGAATCCCGGGACGCTCGAACCCTTAGTTAAATATCTATTGTATTAATATAATATTTTAAGTTATAGAACAGAAAATACAGATTCCAAAAAAAATGTCAATTATCGGCAGGCTCTTCAGCACATCAGTTCAAATTAAAGGCGGGAGGATATTTTATCATGGAAAAGGAACAATTCTGGAGAAAATCGTATGATGCCGGGCTTAAAGATGTTGATCCGAAAAGATGGGAAACCTCGTATGTAGATGTTATCAGGCCAGCATTTGAAAAATTTCCTGACAAGGCAGCGTTTTCTTTCTTAGGCGTTGAGGTGACCTTTGCACAGCTCGACAGGTATGCAAACAAGTTCGCCAATATGCTTATTCAAAACGGGCTGAAAAAAGGGGATGTGGTCGGAATCAACCTCCCGAATATCCCTGAATATGTGATAGCGTGGCTGGGAACATTGAAAGCCGGATGCGTTGTTTCAGGTGTATCGCCGCTTCTCTCTGCCGAAGAAATGGAATATCAGCTCAATGACTCGAAAGCAAAAGCGCTTGTT
>JAHJRK010000552.1 GCA_018830925.1 Pseudomonadota bacterium | reverse complement strand
TCTTTTATTTCTATCCCACTACTATTTCCAGACAAGGCCCAGCACAATCCCCAAAATCAACCAGATCGGAATGGAGAGGATCACACCCCATAATAGACCGGTCATGCTCTTTAAAGATTTTTCCGTTTTCCTGGTGGAAAGCGCCCTTTCGATTTTAATCCGGATGTCTCCCATGTGAACGGGCTTGATTAGATAATCATAAGCCCCTTCCTTTATCGCATTCATGGCGCTGTCTACGCTCGGATAGCCGGTTATCATGATGACAAATACATTTTTGTCTCGAATTTTTATCTCTTTAAGCAGCTCAAGACCCGTGATCTTCGGCATTGTCAGATCGGTAATCACACAGTCAAATACACCCGGAATAAACTTATTCAGGGCGTCTTGCCCATCTTCGGCCGTTGTGACATCATACCCCAAAGACATCAGGTATTCCGTCAAAAGCGAGCGGACGGCCTCTTCATCATCAACCACCAGAATACGCGCTGTGCTCATCGTTGTGCTCCCATGCGTGATAAAAATCGTATTGATACCCCAGCCATCTATCGCTTTAACCCCATCACGCTCTCGGGCTTTACGCCTTACGTCTTTTCAGTTTTACGCTCTCACGTTCACCCGAAATACTTTTAAGGACACTCAAACAAACCATGAATAGCCCTATCCCCACTCCGTTGGCCATCACATCATTAAGATTGAAATATCGGTAAGCAATAAAAAGCTGGATTACCTCAAGTGCGGCTCCTAAGAAAAACAGGACTGCACAGACTATAACCGTTCTTACCATATTGCCGCGGGTGAATGCAAACCATGCCAGTACTGAACCCAAAAAAAAACCGGCCACATGCAACAAAAAACCCTGCTGAATGTGCCGGTTGATTTCCGGCGGTAAATATGACCGATAATTGATCAGAAAAAGGATGCTTGTTGACAGCAACCAAAGTCCAAACATAATCCGCGCCCAGGCGACCATCACATCCGTTTTACCTAAGTAGTTAAGGTTAATCTTTATATACTCATCTCCCGTTCCCGAAAAGAATAACCTTAAATGTTTTCAGCAATAGTTTGAAGTCGAGCATCAACGACCAGTTATCGATATATTCCAGATCCAGTTTCATCCAGTCACTGAAAGGTATGTCGTTCCGGTTCGGGGATGTCTGCCATATGCATGTCAACCCGGGCTTCATGGACAGCCGTCTTCTCTGCCAGGGTTTGTACTGTGCTACCTCAGTCGGTATGGGCGGGCGCGGGCCCACGAGGCTCATCTCCCCGCGAAGGATATTGATCAATTGAGGCAGCTCATCGAGACTTGTCCTTCTCAGAAAATACCCAATAAAGGGAATAATGCGCGGGTCATTTTTTATCTTGAAAACCGGGCCGTCGGACTCATTCAAGTCTTCCAGTTCGCGCCTCTTTTCGTCGGCATCAGCCAGCATTGTACGAAATTTATAAAACGTGAATGTCCGGCCGTTTAAACCGCTGCGCAATTGTTTATAGAAGACAGGCCCTCTCGAAGATATCCTGATAGCTGCGGCAATAATCAGGAAAACGGGCATAAGGATAATGAACCCGATGCCTGCGGCAACATAATCGATCAGACTTTTGATCATCCGGCCGTCCGAATGCGGCTCAATCGATGCCAGCGTAATTGCAAAGGTGCCGAAATAAGGCTGCAACTGTATGCGATTTCTGACGGGACGGTAGGTCAACCGTTCCAGGTAAATATTCGGAATAAAAGTTACATGAATCCCAAGTTCTTCCACAGCGACAATATAAGGGCGGGGATCGTCAAACATATTTAAAGGCATGGCAAAAACCACCTCGTCAACTACCCTGCCAAGCATGATCTCTTTGATGTTATCCACGGTGCCGATTATATTGACGCCACCCTCCACATGCCTGCCCACATCTGAATCAGATATCTCGAGACAGCCGATCACGCGATATCCGGAATGCTCCCGGCTCTGAACATTGCGAATCAGTTCTTTTGCCCTCTCCCGGCTCCCGATGATGAGCATGTTCCGAAAGTTGACCCCCTGGCTGCGGTACTTCTTCAGGACGAGATAGATCGTGCTCTTCATGGCAAGCAATAGCCCGAGATCAAGGAGCAGGAAGATGAAAAGGAGCAGCTGGCTGACATCGAAGATCTTCAATACGTACAGACCCAGGAACAGAAATACCATTCCTGTACTGACGGCCTTGATCACCTGCAGCAGTATCCGTGGAAGAGATTGTTTACGATACGATTCGTAAAGCTTGAAATAGGCAAAACATAGATACCAGACCATGATAATCAAGAAAAGTACTTCATAATAATCGGGCTCCGTCGTCAAGCCGCGCAGCGATATTGGCAGCAGGTGGCGCTTGATGAAATAGGCCGATACAAATGCGGCGACCGTCAGGCTGATATCCAGTAAACGGTGCAGATTGGTTATGAGCTTGCTTCGTTCACGCAGCATGATGATCAGAACCCGTCATTTTCTTCTTAAAATACTCCTTAATCACCATCCGGACTAACACCGGATTCGTCGCCGCATAGCGTTTCCACATCAGCCCGGGTTCCTGCAACAAATCGTAGTGCTGTCCGGTGTGGATAAGCTTCCAGCTTAGTGGTGAGAGGTGAGGAGCTTGCTCTCTGCTCTTGGCTCTTAGCTGACTCACAAGGGGTGCGATTTTCATGAAATTTGGCCGCGATAAAGGCCGACATCGTCAGGCAGATGTCCAAAACCTTATGGGCCTGAGTGATAAATTTTGCCTGTTCTCTCAACATAATAATATTCTATATGAGGTTTTTTTGTTTTGCTCTATCAGCTTCACAGCTTAAGCCACTCTTTTAAAACAAGCCACACAAAAACTGGATTCGTAATTGCATATCGCTTCCAGGTTCTGCCCGGCTGTGTGGCAAGCCGATGGAACCACTCAAGCCCAAGCCTTTGCATCCACACGGGCGCACGCTGACATGTTCCAGACAGGAAATCAAAGACAGCACCAACACCTATCGAAACAGAAGAGAGATAGGGTTTATAAGCAGCCATCCAGTACTCTTGCTTGGGACATCCCAAACCAACAAATACTATTCTTGCCCCTGATTCTTTTATACGAGATACCACTTCCATATCTACTTTCGGGTTTTGAGAAAGAATAGGCGGTGATTCAAAAAATGAATTTAAAGAAGGAAATCTTTGACTAATATATGTTTTTAACTTTTCGATTGTTTCAACACTGCCACCGTAAAAATAAACTGACATATTATCTTTTTCGGCTATTCGGCAAAGCTCTAATGTAAGATCGGTTCCGGTTACTCGCTCGGCAAATCTGTAACCTTTTTGCCTTAGCACCCAAACTAAAGGCAGACCGTCCGCTGTCACAATATCTGCTTCCTCCATGATCTGGTGAAGCCTTTCATCACGCGTAGCAGTTGTCACCATATGCACATTGGCAACACAAACATAACCACCACGGCCCATATTAGCTTCTCGTACAATCTTTTCTGCTATATTTTCAGTGGAATCAACCGTAACCGGTAGACCGACTACACGCCCTGTTCTTAACATTATCGAGACCCTTGAATTTTCCCTTAACTGGTGATGGAGGCAAGATGGAATCATCTAACAAGCTTATCATTGGTTACGCCTCGCATGGCAACACACAAATCTTCTATCAGGCGTCCGGTTGTAATCTCATTCCCTTCCTTGTTCAGATGACGAAGATCATAGAACAATTCACGTCGGTGCTGGTAGTCTTTATTGTAATCAAAAAAATAAATGTTGTTGTTCCCATTGCAAGTCCCTGGAAAATCCCGATCATAGAGGCTTGGCGTCCAAAGCACGTCCCAGAACTTCTCGCCATCTTTCGTACACCGCGTTTCTGCTGTAGTCGGTTTCGGCCTTTTTTCTACCCGCTTGGCCCAGTCTGGCACACAGGACCGGGTCAGTGTACAGCCGTTTAATAGACGCGGTCAGATCTGAAATATTGCCCGGTTCAAACAGCAGGCCGGTTTTCTCGTGCTCCACAATTTCGGAAACACCACCCAGACGCGAGGCAATGATAGGTTTACCCAAAGCCATTGCACCGGTAATAACATTGGGAAACCCCTCAAAACAGCGGCCGGGAAATACCAACAAGCGGGATTCCCGATAAAACGCTTCCAGGTCTTTTCCTGTTAAAAAACCCATCCACCGCACATTGGCCGACGATTTTTGGGCCAGTCCCGGCATCTGCTCATAGCCGCCGGCCACCGCAAAGGGAATGTTGGGCAACCGGGCCGCGGTATCCAGAAAATCGGCAATGCCTTTTTCCGGGCTGACGCGTCCTACAAAAGAGACCATGCTTCCCAAATCGTCGGATCGGCCATTTGTTGCAGAGGGCGCCACATTGGGAACCACCGCCAGCCGTTCCGGCAAAATCCCCCCGGCGATAAACCGCTGCCGCTGAAATTCAGACAGCACCACAAAAATCCCCACATTATCTACAATTCGGCGCGAAATGCGCGCCGTGGCATTGCGCAGGGCGTATCCTGCGCTTTTTGACAAGTTGTTTTCGCAATTTCGGAGCAAGCACCAGTATTCCCGCCCATTCAGGCACCGTTCGCAAATCTTGCCGCGATACAGGTGAAGGCCGATGGGGCAAAACAGCCGATAGTTGGGGCACCGCATGACAACGGGAATGTCGGCCTGACGAAATACCGGAAGAATGGAGGGGGATAGCAGGGGATAAAGGTTTTGCACCAAGGCTACATCCACGGCATGTTCCTGCAAGAACCGGCGCAGCGCTTTTACAGCCCCGGGGCTGTGGATGCCTGAAAAAAAAGCCAGGGATTTTGCTTTTGTGCCCTTAATATCAGCCGAAGACCGCAGAAACCAGCTCACCTGGTGGCCGTTTTCCTCCAGCAGGCCGGCAATGGCCCGCAGCGCGTGTTCTTCTCCGCTGGGAGCGCTGTATTCATTATGAACAATCAGTATGCGCATGAGTTTTCAGCCTCGGTGGGACACTGTTTTCGGTCGAACCCGGGATTGATGCTACAGCCGTTTTTCCAAAAGCTTTTGTTTTTCCTGTTCCAAAAAAACCAGATGTAGCCCCAACAGGGCCACAAAAACCATTGCCGCAAGAGTGAACTGCTCGCCTAAAATCGAAACCGACATGGTGTTCAGGCATCCGGCCGCCAAGGCCGAGGCGCAGGCCAGCCAGGCCGGGTGCCGAAAGTGCCGGTATCGCAGCAGTTCCAGGGCCAGTGAAATAAAAAACATCCCCAGAACAGCCACCCCCACCCAACCTACGCCAACCAGCGCGGCAAAAAAAACATTGTGGGTGTTGGTGGTGTATCTGCCGCCCACCTCGCGGGCCCCCATGGCGAATCCGAACCCCAGCAGCGGCCGTTCACTGGAAGCTGCCATATAATCCGTCCAGAGGATTTTTCTCCCGGTCATGTTCCCAAGGTTTTCATATTCCTTGTCACGAACCAAAAGCGTTTTGCGTGTATCCTGAGCCACTGCAAAGAAGAGGGTCGCACCGATCAACACAAGGACCACCAGTAACACCTTCCGTCTGGTGAAAACGGCGCAATAACAGACACCGAACCAGAACGACCACCAGCTTGCCAGGCTCATGGATATGAGGACAAAGAAAAGTCCCAGCCCCGCCTGGAGAAGCTCTTTACCGTTGTTTTTTCCCTTGCCGACAAGAATCCAGGCCGCAAAGAAACAGGCGGTCAGTGTGGCAATTGCTCCAAACCCGTTAAGCCTCAGCTGCAGGCTGAAACCTATCAGCAGAATCAGACCAACCCAGTTGGCTAAAAGGGTCGGCCACATGATGAGTTGAATGCGACGAACGCCTTCTTCCGGCGTTGCTGCGGAAGCGCAAAAATAAAGGATCGCAGCCGACAGGGCAAACGCCTCCACGGCGCGATACAGGGAATAAATGGGGTTAATCGACCATAGTGCGGATGCCGCACCAAGCACGAGATAGATAAAATAGAATTTGAGCGATGAATTTTTGATCTGCCGCAGGAAATCAGCCATGGGAGAAAAGAAAAGCAAGACAAGGATCATCATAACGACACCGATCTGAATCATCGCCAGCATATCCACGGCGGCATAGTCCCCGCCGCTGCGCTGTCGGATAAAAATTGCGTTTCGTCCCATCCAGAGCATGATAAGGATGTAAATCAGCCAAATACGGGTTTTGAATGCCTTTGCCGGTGCGGCAGTATCGCATGCCTGGTTGTGCTTAAGTGGTGTGCCTTTAATCGTGACGGTCTGTTCAAATTGCATGATTTGCCTATCTCAACTAGCTTTTTATGAATCCCTGTTTGCCAATATTGTCATTTCAAACTGTTTTGAAAAGAAGTTAGTCATTGATGCCGTATGTCGTAATTTATGAACTCATCTATGGCACTTGCGTACTCACGCTCAATAATAATTTTATTTTCAATGAGTTTCCATTCTCCATCCACTTTTTTATAATGATGAGGCGATTTTTCAGCAGTATAGGTGCCAAAATTGACAAACTGAAATTCGAGGAGAAAGGGTGTATCGTCTTTAAGTGCAACGTCAAGACTAATAAAAGGGGCATTGAAACATTGAAACACCTCGATTGAAAAATCAAGAACCTGGTGAGGCACATTTTTAGAATAAGAAAACCTTCCGCTTCCACTTGCCCTGAAGTCATCTGGCCTTGTTTTGCGAGTCAAAACAAATACTTTTTCATGAAATACCAACACTTTATAATCACCATCAAGATCTGGTACAAATTCCTGAATTATAAATTTTCTACGGTGATGCGATTTTCGCTTATAATTTGGGTACCTTTTTCCCCAGAATGGTTTAACCTTGTCTACAAACCAATAATACCAATTGAAGGTGCTGCTTTCAGTCCTTGGTATTAAAGCATGAGCTTTTCGGGACTCAATTAATCTGACATTTTTGCTTTGAGCACCTGATGCCAATTTGAATACATGCGTTTTATCAAAATCTATACGGTTGTCTTTACGATAATCCTCATACGTGCCAAAATACCATGACCGGAGGGCTTTCATTTGATCAGTCCCATACAATTCACGCAAAATTTCCATAAACACTTTGTTGTGGTGAGCCCTGAAGTATTCAAAATCCGGAATGAGAATCGCTCCTTGTTGCCTCAAACCGAGCAAAATATCCTCAAGATAGGATTTATAAAACAAGTCAGGATCTTCTGAGGATTGATAAAAAACATAATACTCTTTATAGTTATCATTTTTAAAATCAATATCAGCATAGTTTTTCAAAAAAACATCATAGCCAAGACTTGAAAATTCCTTTTCGAGAAGTGGCAGATCAACACTTTCTTCTTTGTAATTGCTTTTTAGCCAGAATTGACCGCGGTAATCTGTTAGTATTATAAGATTTTTTGACATTGCACCTCCGACAGTTCAATATGCCCCTTATAACCAGGCGATGGTTCGAATGCGACAGATACCTTGTTTTTGATAATATCGTTTATTGAACTGCAGTTAAAATTCGATTTCAATTCGACGGCATCCGGATGGAACGCAGCTAATGGAAATCGGGCAATGGCAAAGGCATTGTTGATTTGTTTTATCTTTTTAAAATCAAGCCCCATTAAAGTTGCGGCGACCGCGTCAACGGCGACGGGATTAAAGCCAGCTAAGATAAAGCCTGTTTTTTTAGGAGAGGGAAGCAGAGGCGACAATTTTTCTCCTCCTACAATTCCATCAACCAGGGTAAAACAATTTTTTTGAGTGATATGATCTTGGGACAGCATGCCGCCGGCATCGGCATAAAAAAAGGAACGGTTTATGTCCAGAATTGTTCGCCATAATGTATCGTTTCCATGCCAACCCCCGCCCATGGTCGTGAGTGCGGCCCTTCCATTGCGATTCAGCAGGATATAAATCCCTTTCAACATTTTTATCGTTACTGAATAGATGATTTTCTGCCAGCCGTTTTTACAATCCCAGACTTGATGGCTAATGCGGTTAATGATGTCGAACAACAATCCTCCGTCGGGGTACTCGTCCCCATTGCTTTTTGGAGGGCCATATCTGAAATGGGGCAGATAGTCTTTATGCCCGTTTATGCCCACCAAATTTTTTAATGCACATGTGAACCCCGCTTTTGAATGCGTCTTGAGTTTGGGCAGATTTATCACTGCATCGGCTTCGAGCACCTGCTTGGGAAATAAATATTTGTTATGTGATGCATTATGTGCGTCTTTCATTCGCCAGGACGGGTAATCCGCTACGCCAAACGAAACCGGATTTTCCTGCCTTTGAAGATCGGATAATAGACTTTCGGCGCCTAAATCAATTTCAAGATAGTCTTTCGAGCTTGGTGCAGCACCGGTTTGCATAATTACGCCGTATCTATTGCGAACTGCGCGCTCTAATCTGTAATCACAAGAAGAAAGCGAAATACCTGGATAATAAGCTTTACAATAATCAGCCAGTTCATCAAAATGAATTAACCGTAGCAATTGTTCCCAGGAACTGAGCTGAACCGGACTATCGCCAATAATGATCCTGCCATTATTCTTTAAGGCCAATGCTACGTAATCGATCATACATCGGATAACAGACCCGTGCGTAATAAGTGAATCTGTGTCCGTTAAACCCTTTTTATATCCCCAGTTAAAATGCGAAACCAGGTTGGGTTTAACCACTACTGTTTGCCCTGGCTGGATGAAGGTGCCCAGAGGATTCCACAAGGGCATGCCATAAGTGCGGGAATCAAGGCCCAGCAAACGAAGAGAATTTCGTATTGCATCAAACACATGATTGGGGTCGTTTGAGCGTGGATGCAATGGGAACTCGGGGTAAGCCTGCGAGGGGTGATAGGGCGGCTGACCGGGGTAAACTGCTTCGAATGCTTTTACCGCGGAAACTTGATTCTGGTTTAAAATATCCATTTATCGATTTTTTAGAGCTATTTCACAGCAGGAATATATGGCCTCGGCTGCTTTTTGCTGGCTGTGGTTTCCGACAATCCTTTTCGATTCGCCGCCCATTTTTTTCAGATTCCCCCGGGCCTTAACAGCTTCTTTAAGACATTTCAAAAAATCCGCCGGATTGAGGGGGTCAAAAACCCAGCCGTTCAGCCCTTCCTGAACCAGTTCCGGCCAGCAGCCGTTATATTTGGAACAAAGGATCGGCAGACCACAGGCCATTGCCTCGGGAACCACCAAGCTCCAGTTGTCCTCCAGGGTAGGAATCACAAATACATCCGAGGCCGCGTAAAAAAGCGCTATCCGGCTGTAGTCCACCGGTCCGGCAAAATGCACGCGCTTCAATCCAAGGCGCGCCTGTTGTTCCTTGAGCGATTGCTCCTCGGGGCCACCGCCCACGATAAGCAATGTGGCATCGGCGGCGGTGGTTTCGAATTTGGCCCAGGTATCGAGCATCTGAGTAATCCCTTTTCTTGCGATTAGTTGCCCAACGCACAAAAATACGGTTCCTGCCCATCGGTATTCGCTGCGCAGCATGTTTTTTTCAGCATTGGTGACGTTTGATGAATAAGCCGCAAGCGCTTCCGTATCCGCAGTCATATGCCCGGTGGTAATCCCCGCGGAAGGCATGCCTAATGATATCGTGTATTTCCTGGACAGGCTGCCGCTACAGCATACGGCATCGGTGAATCTCAGGGCCATTTTTCGGTAGAGTCTCCGGTACCATTGAGCGCTGCGTTCCGTATGCGCCCATCGTTCATAACAAACCACCATCGGAATGCCCTTCATCATGCGCAACAATAGCGCTGCATAGGTCCATTGGAAAAAACCATCCCCAACCAGCACGTCTGGTCTTGTTTTAAGGATTGATCTCAAAAGACTCGGCTGGTAAGGGATACAAATATCCACGTTTGCCTCTATAGGCGAATCCACACCGATGCTTTTTTCCCCCGAAAGATAAATGGCATTTTCGCCAATGGCTGTTCGCAATCGGTCCAGCGCCCGTTGCGGCGTCCACTTTGTGGAACTGATAAACCGCAACTGGTTGCCGCATAATTCATTGAGATGCTCTAGAACCGGCACGCGGTAATCAAGAAAAGATCTAGCGACATAAGTTATGCGCATCAGCACACCCCTTTAAAAACCCGTTTATGGCTTCACTGCAACACATAGAATTTCACGCCTGTTTTTTACAGACGAAAGAAAGTAGCATGCCATATCAAACGGCTTTTTCCCAAAGAGGCGATAAACCCAGAAAATTCTGGGGCTCCAGGCCTTTGTATTTAATTTCGTTTTCAAAACTGTAAAGCCTGCTTCTGAAACAAGATTGCCCAGGTTCAAAGGAGACCATGTGTACAAATAGTTGTCGTGATCGTCTTTTCCCCATTTGCAGTGCCCTTTTGAACGCCAATCGTCAAAAGGCACTACTATAACACAATGCCCTTTTGGCTTTAGAACTCTGTGTATTTCAAGCAGCGTCTCATAGGGGCTTAAAACATGCTCTAAAGCGTGATTGGAAATTACCACATCTGCCTGGTTCCCCTGTATTGTTTGGAGGGTCTCGTGAAGTTCAATAGGAATGTTCTCTTTTTCCGACAGCATTTTGCACTTCTCCCTTGCCGTGGGGTTTACCTCTACCCCGATTCGTAGCTTTGCGGGCAAGTGGCGAAGGAACAGTCCGTCGGAGCATCCAAAATCCAAAACCACCTTGTCCTTATCCGTATATGGCAGAAAGTATTCGGTTTGAACCATTCGGCCCAACCCATATCCGGACGTATAGCGGCTATAATACTTCCTGCCGGACTCAGATAAATAATGATCGCTTACCGACTTTGGTTTTGGCATTAGAATCCCTCAATAAAAAACAATGTTTTGTTATATCTGTTTGATTTTTTTGATAAAACATGAAAAAATGCTTTCTGATATTCACGCAAGATAAACAGGCAGCAGACTATCCACCAACCGACATATCCACTCCGGTGGCCAAGCTTCATTAACTGGGTAATCCGATTCTTTGGCAACTCTACGCCATAATCTTTAATTATTTTTCTGGCCCCACGAAACCGTCCGGCCAGTATCATGCTGTGTGCATAGTTGGATGCTACCCGCCCACGAACCATCCTGAACCCCGGCCAGTCCACATCTTTCAGATTGGGGAGGATTCTTTGCTGCCACGCTTCCACGGTGGGGCAGAGATTGCGGCGCAGCCGGTATTTTGAAAGCCATCCGTCCTGCGCGGCAATCCTGGCTGAATCGCCGAACCAATAGATCTCTGGAATAAATCCCCAAGGACCATTTGTTGCTATATACCCCCAGTATTCCAAATCTTGGCTGATCCGGAGATGGGGTTGCTGGTACCCTGCCTTTTTTATTATGGAGTGCCGGATGAGAATGGTTCCAGTTCTTATGTGGTCAAACTTCCCCCAGAAACTGAAAAAATCATCCAATATCAAAGCTTTGTCTGGAATATTTTTAGGAGATTCAGGTGAAGGGAAAGTAATCACCTGATCATCATGCTGGTAGATTTTCCACCCCGTGCTTACCGCTACAGCTTCCGGATGTGAACGGAAAAAATCGGAGGTGGCGTTAAAAAAACCAGGCAGCCAGCAATCATCGGCATCCAAAAAAGCCACATATTCACCGGCGGCGACAGCCAAGCCTGCATTGCGGGCCGCCCCCTGGCCTTGGTTTGGTTGTTCCAAATACCGGATACGTTCACCAAAACCACGGGCTACTTCAGCCGTTCTATCCGTCGAACCGTCGTTGATCACAATTACCTCAAGCGGCGGCGGCACCTGCTCCAAGGCGCTCAAGACAGCCCGCGACAGGCACGACTCGACATTATACGCGGGGATGATGACCGATACCCCGCTTGGTTTGTTGACTTGTTTTTTCGTCGCACGTGGTGTCATTTACGATATTCCGGGCGAAGCCTTTTTCTACATTCCATGCAATTGACCGCACTTTTACTTCCTTCCAAAAAACCTTTGGCAAACCAGTATCCTCTTCCAAAGTACAAAATCGGCATAACCGCCAAGGCTACCATGTCGGCTGATCCAATTGTCCTTGCAATAGCACCAAGCCATTTTTGTTTCTGCATGGTTCGGCATCCATTTAAAAACGGAACCATAAAAGCCGGCAGCAGCCCTTTTTCCCAAAGTTTGACAACAAATGGTTTTTTGATGTCCGCCTCGCCGTCCCCCTTGCCGTAGTTGAAGTGTTCTTTCCAGAATTGTTTCAACTTTTGTGGCCTCCCCCAAAAGGTCATGGCCTTCGAAGCGTAGGCCATCTTATAACCAGCTTGGAGCATTTGTCGGCCGAACACTGAGTCATCCGCATAGAACGTGAGGTCTTCGGGCAACCCACCCAATTCTCGCCACACCTTTTTGGTATAAGCCACAGAGCGGTTTCCTGGCACGAATCCTGGACCGTGTTTCGAAAAACCGCCGTTATCGATATAATATTCAGCCCTTGCCGCCGCGCTCTTAACTGTTTCCTTATCAATGCAAGTATTGCCGGCAACAACCTCCACACGCGGATCCTGTTCAAAAGGTTTGATTAATTCCTCGCACCAGTTTTCGGACAGGCGGACACCCATATCCGTCGATAAAATATGCTCAAATGTCGCTGCTTCATTTCCGATATTATGCCCCCGGGCAGGTTTGCATTTTTGAACGATAACCCTGACTTTTGTATCTTCTTTAGCCCAGTTTAGCAAGTATTCGGTCGTCCCATCGTTGGACTCACCATCCACGATAACAATCTCATCAGGTTGCCTTGTTTGTTGTTCAATATTATTATACCATTGGGGCAACGACTTCATTTCATTATAGCATGTTACTACAAGCGAGAATTTCATATTATTTACCTATTATAGTTAATTATTTAGCATAGTATTCTATGGCACGTTCGATCCCTGTTTGAAATTCGATTTGATGAGCAAATCCAAGTTTTCTTTGTTTTTCAGTGTCTCCTGCTCTGGCAAAAACGCCAGCTGGTTTACTTGAAAGCCCGATTACTTCAGGACTATAACCGCACACTTCAGCAGCAATCTTTGCAAATTCTTTAAAGCTCGTATATATCCCGGTTGATAAATTTATTGCGCTCCCATCATCAATTTTGTCTACTGTTTTCAGTATCCCATCTACACAATCTTCAATATGGATAAAATCCCGCATCTGGTCGCCTGTTCCCCATACGTTCAAGATTGGTTTACCATAATTTTTCATCGCTCTTTTACAAATACTGGGAAATGGGTAAGCATCATCCTGATCCTCTCCATATCCGGAGAAAGGTCGGTAAGTTACGGATTTGATGCCGTGTTTTTCATATGCAAGACTGGCAAGATAC
The DNA here is from genome assembly GCA_018830925.1 of Pseudomonadota bacterium. Classification (GTDB taxonomy): domain Bacteria; phylum Desulfobacterota; class Desulfobacteria; order Desulfobacterales; family RPRI01; genus RPRI01. Next base: position 9,669 of record JAHJRK010000552.1, on the reverse strand, counting down.
TCATGAGTAAGTTTAGCCCATCCGTAAGACATATCAGGCATGCCGATATCCCCACCGATTTCGATCATTTCCTCACTGAGCAAACAGTAATCTTTCTTACGCTGAAATTTTATAGGGTATGCTGCACTTGAACTGAAACAGACTGACTTAATCGGTCTAGTCTTCGCTGCCCACTGCCAATATCCTGAATCTATGGCCAGGTCTTCTGCAACGGCAAGGGGATTGTTTTCTATCATAAGCCGACCACCAACCATGGCCGCTAAATGAAAACAGTAGTCAAAATCATCATCATTCACGCGTTTGAAGTAGCCGCGACAATCTTCCTTATAGAAATTGAAATTTGAATATTCACGCGGATCGAACAAAGGCCACCCATCATGCGGATCGATTCCGCCAGTATAGGGAACTACACTGTCAACAGCATGAACCTCGTCACTGAAATCAAGGAATCGCCTCGTAATATGGCGGCCTACAAATCCAGCAGCTCCGGTAATCAGTATCTTACGCATCTTTGAAATGCCTCTTATATAGTTCAAAGGCTCGCACAGATCGTCCTGGAAGGTAACTAATTATCCTTTCGGGATTGACCACGAGATCCTTTACCAGATTTAGATTGTTTTCATAACCAAGATATTCCTGCTTCATATCCTTTACCAGGTCATGAATATTACGTTCTTGATAAACAGATGCCTTTCCATAAACAACATTAAACCCTTTTGCTTGCACATAATAACTTGCCCAAATATCGTCCATACGCCCAATATGTGGAAACAAAAAATAATCTTTAAGAACATTGCAATTTAAAAATGTATTCTGAGAGTTAAAGGGTGACATTTTGTTACTGGCAATTGGGAAATGCACAGGATTAAAATCACATTCAGGAGCATGTTCCATACGACATATAGCATCAATATCAGGATCACCATTCCAAAAATCTGCCTGAACATCCACATGTACAATTTTTCTTTCACTTTTCGAATAATTTCTTTTGGAAATTAATTGAAGAGGATAACCACGATGCCATAGTTTAGATTCGTTTGTAGCACCGATAGGATCAAAAGCAGGTAAATCAGTATTAATATAGTTGGTTTCAACATCTTTCCCTACCATTAAATCCTGTCCCCAATCATCATAGGGAATATTATCGTCATCAATAACTGCGACGATATCAGCCCCCATATTATGGGCCCACAATAGGCCGAAACTTCTGCGCTGGATACAATTCCATCCAATTGCATCTGACAATTCTTTATCATATTTTTCCTGTTCATCAGGGGCGATATAAAATCCTTTCTTGAGATAGTAATCTTTTGGAGTCTTTTTATCACCGATAACAATGAGTTCCCAATCAGGAAGCGATTCAAATTTTTCTATTGCTTCAGTTACGGGATTGATCGTTGTTGTAACAATTACTTTTTTCATTAGTTCTGTCGTCCTTTCTGTGGCCAACACTTACTGTTCACCACATTTCTAATTGCTTTTGTGATAAAGTTATTTCTTAACAGCTTAGTCGCTTTCTGATACCGAATTAGTCGAGAATAGTCTGACTCAAGTCCGGCCCTTGCAAGAGACTCATAACCATTTCGAAATTGAATAATTCTTACTTCAGCAAACATTTTTTCCCGTTGTGCTTTAGTCTTGGCATCAGGGTGGGCGAGTGCCAGTGCAAGGCAGTCATCTATCCGAACAAAAGGAACTTCTTTAGCAAGCTTTACATATAGATCGAAATCCATTGCATGGTGCAAATCAAGTTGCAAACCTCCTGCTTTCCAAAAGGCTTCACGTGTGAAAAAGCCGGAAGGCTGCGGGATCCAGTTCTCGCCACAGGCGGCAACAGCTAACTGGTCAAGCTTATTTGGAAGCTGTTCGTACAGAACCCGTCCTTTAGTATTGACCCAGTGGCATTTTCCTACAACCGCGCAATCAGTGTGTCCGGAATTCAGATAAGCAATTGCAACCTTGAAAAGTGCTCCTGGGAGGTATTGGTCATCAGAGTTCAACCAGTTCACTAATACACCGGTCGCTTGTTTAAAGCCGTTATTAATTCCATCACTTTGGCCTTTATCTTTTTTGCTTGTCCAAAATGTCAACCAAGGCTCGTATTTTTTAATAATACTTAATGAGTTGTCGCTGCTCCCCGCATCCATAATAATGTACTCAAGATTTGGATAGCCTTGCAATAGCACTGAGCGAATGGTTGCTTCCAAGTAAGCGCTTTGGTTAAAACTGGGCGTTACGATACTTATCTTAGGCCACGGATCACCACCAGGCGTGGTGTTCGGTAACTGAGGCGATTCTTCAGTCCACGGCCAGCCGGTCTTACCGGATGGAGGAGGAGGCAGATCTTTTAAAGTTGGACAACGCATAATAATGACTTTTTATTGGCAATAAGAATCAAATTACTCCCACATAATTAATCTCATATTATAGTATAAACAAGGAAAATTTGACTCTGTTTGATAACCCACCTTGTTATTTGACAATTTAACTGAAATACATCTCAATTCTAAAACAAGAGAAGACTTGATCTGGTTCTGATACCCAATAGGTTATCCACTTCTCGTATTTATTTATTATTTCAAGCGTATTATCAGTGGAGCCCGCGTCTATCACTATATACTCCAAATTCTGATATCCTTGCAGAAGAACCGATCTAATAGCCCTCTCAAGAAATTTTCCTTGGTTAAAACTCGGCGTGACAATGCTGATGAAGGGCCACGGAGAATCATCGGGCATCCTGTCCTGCAGTTGCGGTGAATCTTCTGACCATGGCCAACCGATCTTGCCCGTTGGCGGAGATGGTAACTCATCAATTTTAGGGCAACACATCTATAAATATCTCCAGTAGTAGTAACCTAAGATGCTCCTCCGCAAAGCGGTAAATCGCATTTAAGCAGAGCTGCTGGCTGCTTCAGGTTTAATTCAAGAGCCGACCTCGCGTTAGGCGCCAAGTGCAGGGAGACCTTTGCACAACTCCCGGAATATTGTTTATCAGTAGCTTCTCTTTTATTTCCAAAACTCATAAAAAAAGCATTTATTTTGATTTAACATCCTTATTTTACTTGATATGGTATCTATTTACAGAAAAGAAAAAACTGTTTTGAACGTTGCGTTTTAAGTTTTGATTTATGATTAGGTTCCTGATTCATGGTTTCGGGTTGAGATATTTAATAAATTTACCGCGTTTTCCTTAATGATATTTTTTAAAAAATTATAAAAATATCATTATCTGGAACCTGTTAAGTTTTTCAAAGTTCTCTCGGATTGATTCCTCAGTCCCTAAGCCACCCCTTTTTATCCATTGAGGGAATGGATAGTTCATTTAAAGTGGGCTTATTGCCATTAATTGCCCTTCCTCTTGCTGGATGGTCCAGATATGGGCCTTTGCTTTCATTTTCCACCAGCCGTGTTACCATCTGCAACAAAGTGGATAGCCTCCAAGAGGGTTTGACGCAGGTGGGTTGTTCTCATTCGGCCCTCTTTAATAAGATCTTCTTTTTCTCTGCGTCGTGGCGGATTTTCCGCGAAAGCTTCCATTATTCCGCTAAGAGCCTCAAAAGAGCCTACAGGAAAAAACCTTACCCCCTCGGCATGTATCTCTCTATTTACCGGAATGTCTGAGATTATCGCCGGAACGCCCAAGGCTATTGCATCATATACCGAACCACCACCGGGGCCGCCCTCAAAAAGGGTTGGCTGTATAACCGCAATTGATTCTTTCATAATCTGGATCTGGTCGGCCTTGGGAACGAACCCAAGAAGAAAAATTCTATCCTTCATGCCAAGTGATCGGATTTTTTGTTTTAGTTCCTCATAATATTCTGGACAGCGGTAATCATCCGGCTTTCCCGTACAAACAATATTGCAATACTCCTTATTGCCCTTTCTAATTAAAAGATCATGCAGGGCTTCGAAAGCCGTGATGTGAGATTTGTGAATCCAGAACTGATTGCAAATGAGAAAATACTTCCTCGGTAATCCATACTTAAGAGACATATCTTCTCGTGACGGCGTAAACCAACTTGCAACAGGTGCTGCCGCAAACGGCAGTGTAAAAATTCGGGAGCGCGCATAAGGAAAATATTTATATATATCCTGACGAGCAGAATCAGAATTAACTATTATAGCTGGGGCATCTCTTATGATGGTTGCAAAATTAATATCACGATTCAAGCACTCCACACTACTAAAAAAATGTGGGTAGTATTTATGCTGAAAATCGGGAATATATGATATCCAAGGTATGGAATATTTTTGATTTACTAAGTTCCGTGGCGCAAATAATACATCCGGGTTAATCCGTTTTAAACAGGAAGAGAGACTTCCACTATGGCCGTTGTATGATTCAACTCTAAAATCTCCTTCAATATTTTTCATGAAATCTAATAATAACTGCCTATTGGGGCTCTTCTTGGGTTCTAAGTGACGCTTCGTGATGATGTCTTTGGCCGCCCTGAGCGTAGTCCATATTACCTCATTAAGTCCATGAAACAAATATCTTTCATGAAAAACCAGCGTCACCTTACACTCAAACTCCTGATCATTTTGAACCAAAGCGTTAACGAGGATGCGGATAAACTCCATGCCGCCAGCCCAGCTAAAATTTTCAGTAAAAATAGTAATGTGAAATGTTCGGCGTTTTTTTATATCAAGCATTAAGCATCCTTAAAATTATCTAAAACTTCCGGCGGTTATTAATCTTTATAGCTGGGATACCAGCCCATACTTCATACGGTGGAACATCTTTAGTTACAACAGCACCGGCTGCTATAACTGCACCTTCACCAATATTTATTCCGTACATGATTACAGCGTTTGTGCTTACAAAGGCATAAGGTCCAATGACAGTTGTGTACTTTTCAACAACTTGTATTTCTTTTGGAGCTGATGCAGACATGGAGATTCCATCCATTTTGTTTGATCCTGCTAAAATCTTTGCCCCACTTGCGAAAGCGGAATAATCACCTAAAATAACCTTACCTCCACCGATGTTGATATGACAAAATGATGCAATATGAACATATTTACCGACAGATAATCCCTGCCCTCCTTCCAATTTTATAAATGAATCTAACCTTGCCCCCTCTGCTATTTCAATCATTTCCGGTGCAACAATAACGAGCGGTTCAAAAATTGTCACGTTTTCATGGCAATACTTAAATTGGCTCATTCACCACCCCTCACCCATTACTCTAATAATTTCATGCGATACGAAATGCACTTGCTCTTTCGTCAACAGGGGGTAACTCGGCAAGTTAACCCCCCTTGACGCCAAATCTTCTGCCACAGGGGAATGCATATTTTCCTTATAGTACATCGGCATAAGATTAACAGGCCAAAAAAAGGGCCGTGTTTCAATACCCTTTTCAGCAAGTCTGCGTCGCAACACGTCCCTTTTCCGAAGCTCATCAACCAATATCGAGCACATCCAATAGGAGTGATACAAATCGCCAATCTCTCTATGGAATTCAATTTTCGGGCAATTTATTAATTCCTCAGCATACCAATTGGCAATCTGCCGTTTCTTCATCAAAAAAGTTTGCACCTGTTCCATCTGTGCGAGACCGATGGCCGCACAGATATTTGTCATCCTGTAATTATAGCCAATAATGTCATGCCAATACTCTCGTCCCTCGGATAGCCCCTGACCTTTCAGATGAAAGACTTTGTTATAAAGTTCTTCATTATTCGTCACCACCATGCCTCCTTCTCCAGTGGTGATGGTTTTATTCCCAAAAAAACTAAATGTTCCTATATCACCAAAGGTTCCTACAAGCTGTCCCTTGTATTTTGAACCGATAGCCTCTGCGCAGTCCTCAATTACATAAAGACTGTTTATCCGTGCTATTTCCATTATGGCATCCATGTCACACGGATGCCCATAGATAGGTACAACCATGATTGCTTTTGTGCGTTCTGAGAGCTTGACCTCAACGTCATTAGGGTCCATTTGCCATGTGTCCGGCAAGGAGTCGACAAACACAGGTGTTGCTCCTGTGTAGGCGATGGCATTAACCGATGCGACATAGGTCAATGTTGGAACAATGACTTCATCGCCTGGGCCCATGCCAAGGGCCATTAACGCAAGATGAAGGGCCACTGTTCCGTTGCATACACTAGCAGCATGTCTGACCCCTATGTATTCGGCGAATTTCTGCTCAAAAAGTGGAATAAATTTTCCCTTCGAGGAAATCCAGGTGGAATCAAGGCACTCATTTACATACTTTTTTTCGTTGCCTGTCAGTGATGGTTGATAAAGCGGAATTTTGTAAATCATTCGCCTATTCCTTCATAAATGCCATGCCACAAACGCCAATACCCGGCAGTTGAGATATTGCCTGATAATTCTGATAATCACGCGAGGTATAGTTTATGAATCTATTTTTGTCCTTCTTTAAGAGAAATTGGAATGAAAGCTTACGTCCAAATATATCAAACTCCGTACCGACAAGTCGCAAGCCCGCTTTGGTACGATAAAAAATTGATGCCAAAATGAGATAGGCAAGTCTAACCCGGCCAAATAATTTTCTCATCATCAATCCTCGAATGCTTGGATGGCATTCATCTCTCGTCATACCATTTAAGAAGAGGTCTGATCAGGCCGCGCCTCCCATCGTCCACATGCCCACCCACCCCTCCAGTCCTTTCTACAACAAAGCTTAAACACTCTTTTTCGAGGAAAATAATTCTCTGCATGGGTATATGTGCGCCAATTGTTAAATAATATGTACCGTTATTGAGGAAATTTGCCGGCATAGAGACTCTTGTCCGATACCTCCCTCTCTTCCGATATTTTAAATCGTCACAGTCTCCGTCCTCTGAAGTCAACACAACAACACCATCCGAGGCAAGTAATTGAAATCCCATTCGAATAGAATCTGAAGATTTTTCTCTGACATGATCAAATTCAATAAAGAATTCCTCGTGACTGAAAAAACTTGTGGACACTGAATTTGAGCAATTAAGTATTCTAACTGAGTAAAGACGTATAAAATCATCTCCAATTCCTCCAGTCCAGACTATTTCTCCGTTTTTTAAAGAGCCGGCTTGGAGATACACACTAACGACTTGTGCAGTGGTGCCAGATTTGTTTAAATATCCGTTTGTAAACAAAAATGCTTTTTCGCATAATGTAGAAATTGCAGCCATATTATGACTGACAAAAAGGACCGTTCGACCACCTTTTGCAACTTCCCCCATCTTTCCCAAGCACTTTTTCTGAAACTGCGCATCTCCCACTGCCAGGACTTCGTCTACAACCAATATTTCCGGCTCCAGATGTGCCGCCACGGCAAACGCCAGCCGAATATACATGCCGCTGGAATAACGCTTTACGGGGGTATCGAGAAACTTTTCGATTTCCGCAAAGGCTACGATTTCGTCAAACTTTTGTTTTATTTCCACTCGGGTCATCCCCAGAATGGTGCCATTCAAGTATATATTTTCCCGCCCGGACAGTTCCGGGTGAAAGCCTGTACCCACCTCCAGCAGGCTGGCTACGCGGCCCTTGATGGTCACCCGCCCGGTGGTTGGCTCGGTAATGCGGCTCAAAATCTTCAATAGTGTACTTTTCCCGGCACCGTTGCGGCCGATGATGCCCACAGCCTCGCCACGGTGGATCTCAAAACTTACATCCTTGAGCGCCCACACCTCTTCCATTGTGTCGCCCTGTATGATGGGCTTCCCCCTTGCCAGATCTTTCGTCTTATTCCAGAGGGTTCGGGCATTCTGCATCAGCACATCGCGCAGAGCCGTATAGCCGCCCCTTTCTACCTGGTGGCCGATGATATATTTTTTACCGAGGTTTTCAACTTTGATGACGATGTCATTCATAGTATATAGGAGATAGAAGTTTGGAGATAATAGATAGGGTTAACCATTTTTACGCCTTTGCGTAGATTGAATTAACCCGGTAATCAATTTGCCTACACTTACGGCATCTTTACACAGCAAAGTTGCCTGTTGAACAAGAGATGGATAACTATCCTCCACAACGTAGAGCAGAGATCTAACTTCTGCGCCTGAGGCACGCGCCACATTATAAAACTGAATTTTCTCCTGCAGATGCATTCGTTCAAATCCCTCGGCAATGTTGCTCATTATTGAAACAACCGCCCGCTGCAATTGCCCGCAAAGCCCGTAATCATGTGCTAATTTATCATTTAAAGTCATCTGATAAATAGCACTGACTAACTTTCGCGCCTGCTGCCATACCTCCAAATTCTCAAAAGATTTCAACTCCATCTTCTATATCAAATCTGCAAAGGTTTTTTCCATTTTCCGGAAGCGGGATACGCCAAGCCAGAGGAAAAAGGCAATGATGGCAAGGCTGAGCAGGAATCCGGGCATGTAAATGGGGCTATTGCCGCCGAGGATGCACCAGCGGAAACCATCAATTACTCCCACCATGGGATTGAGGCTGTAAAGCAATCGCCATTGTTCCGGAACAATCTTGCTGCTGAATCCTACAGGAGAAACATAAAGACCGAACTGCACCACGAACGGGATGATATAGCGGAAATCCCGATATTTCACATTGAGCGCCGTAATCCAGAGACCGGGTCCCAGGCTGGCCAGCAAGGCCAGGAGGATGAAGAAAGGCAGCAACAGCATGTGCCAGCCCGGTGTGAATTGATAATAGACCATCATTCCGATCAGGATAATGAAACTGATGAGGAAATCGATGAAAGCGGTTACCATGGTTGCCGCTGGAATGATCAATCTGGGGAAGTAAACCTTGCCGATCAGATTGGCGTTGCTGATCAGACTGTTGGACGATTCACTCAGGGCGTTTGAGAAAAGGGACCAGGGGAGCATGGCGGCAAATACCATCAGGGCATAGGGCGAGCTTCCCTCGCTGGGGAGTTTGGCGATACGACCAAAAATGACGGTGAAGACGACCATCGTTAGCAAAGGCCTTATAATTGCCCAGAGAATACCGATGATGGTCTGCTTGTAGCGTACGGAGATGTCCCGCCAGGCCAGAATCACAAAGAGTTCACGGTAGCGCCAGAGATCGGCCCAGTAGTTTTTTTCCGTGCGGCCGGGCTCAATGATGAGTACCGGTTCTTGTGGGTGTGTTGATGATGAATCAGTCATTTATCCGAGAGGGCCGAACGTGGTCATCATTTTTACGGCAGGCAGTCCAACGCCTATGGCGAGGAGGATATGCCAATACTTCCTATCGAACCTGTTCAATATACGCTTAATTTTATTTTTCATATTCAAGAGGTTGGTCTATTTGGTGTAGATGGCCTGTTTGGTGTGTTTGGGGGCCGCCTGGGGGACGTTCTAAACATTTGATTCCTGAGAAATAAGTCCCTTTTTAAAAAATCGTTATATCAAAAAAAGTTCAGCAACTCTTTTTTGATGAATCAAAGCACATTTCACTGATATTTACTTCGAATACGTTTAAATATTTAAAAAAGATATCTAAAAGACGTTGCAATTCCTTGCCGTAACAGCCGGTATGGGCTCTTGCCCATCTCTTTATATTGCATGCGGTGACTTTGCAGGCTACAGCTAAACAGACTTTGACAGCTCTGTAGGGCCGAATGGGGGGCCGATGGGGGACGTTCTAAACATTTAAACTTTCTTATGATTTTCAGTACTCATAGAATCTGAACCGCGGAAATATTGAACCGCCAAGGGCTAAAAGCCGAAGATCGA